>NZ_JBALSS010000019.1:30590-86062 GCF_036967045.1 Bacillus sp. JJ1609
CTTGTTTAACAGAGCCTTAAATAAAATAAAAAAACATCTCCACCTGAAGGGGAGATGTCCGAGTAAGCAAATGTTTTTTAAGATACAAAAAGACATAGAGCCTGTCGGCACCTCCCTATCCTCGTAGGTTTGCTGGTGCAATGAACAGGCAGGTCTCCTGGCTCATGGTCAATCGCTTGCTGCGCCTTCCCATACTAGTACAGTGGCATTGTGCAGCTTGCTTCCATTTACAGTGGCGGGACCGCGTTGGATTTTCACCAACTTCCCTTTTAAGTCTTGTTTTAATAAGGCTTCGCATAGCCTTAAAAGACACCCGATTCATATTATTATGTAATTTTCCGCTAAATCCAATTATACACGATGGCGGAAAAAATGCTTCAAAAAAGATCAAATTTCGCTACAAACAGGATTATTGTGCCTGCAGACTCCATTCCTTGAGCTTTTTATCAAATACGAGTTTGCCATCGCAATTATTCCTGCTTGCTTCTTTAAACTCATCATACATATCATCCATATTGGAAAAATCGCCGATGATCCAAATCGGTATTTCGAGACGGTTGCGGTTTTGCTGCATATTCTTGAGGGAAAAGACGGCGCCTTCCTTCAATGCGGGAGTCAGCGACTTTAAAATTTCCTTGCTGACAGAAGGGTAGGATTTCTTTTTCCTGATACCGAGCAATGTTTTCTCAGGCTTCAATTCACCAAGTTTGCCGGCAATCACAATTCCGAGCATGCGGAAAAAGTCATTGAAGTTCCGATAATACGTTTTATTGAACCAGCCATCTTCGTGAGCAAGGTAAGCAAATCGGTTGCCCAACTGATTATAGAATGGGAGCTTGAGATGATGCTTGATATGTCCAAGATAGAGGAGTTCCGCTATTTCCTGCCCTGTAAGCACATTCAGCGCTTCCAATTCCTCAAAATCGATCCAGCAGAAATCACCGAAGGCATGTACATTTTCAACAACAAGTTTTTCCACACTATCTTCCGGGACATACTCAAATAAGGTATGTCTGTTGAATTCCCCATCCTCATATTGATGTTTCAGAAGCAGCAAATGATTGAGTGAATCCGATAAAGAGCGGGCAAATTCAAAAAATTCGATTCCGTATGAAAGTACATATTGATCCCGGTCGTTCAAATGGACATATACCATTTCCCGGTTATAAGGATGGTGCTTTTTCAAGGGGCAAACCTCCCGGACAATTTCTTGGCTGTGAAGATGGTTATGTGGACTCAAATTCGCTAAAGAACGAGTTCGAATTCAGACAAATTGAGCTCCACTTCCGTTCATAATGACACTCATTCCATTCTAACAAAAATCATCAAAAATATCTTATTTTGATACTCAAAATTTTTTTGATATAATTGCAGCTTTTTGGTTAAGGCTTTGTTAAATTAGACTGTTGATTTCCGCTTCAGGCACTCGCTTTCCGCGGGGCGTCAGGTGAGCCTCCTCGTCACTTTGCTCCTGCGGGGTCTCACCTTGGCCGCTGATCCCGCAGGAGTCGAGAGCCCTCCGCTCCAATCAACAGGTGCAATAAAACAATATTGACCTTTAAGACAGCCATTTTTTATAAGTATGAAAACAAAAAAACATCTTTATTATTGTCTATCACTAAGAAAAGAATCCCAAGTCTTGCAACAGATCTCATTTAGCCTTTTCTGTCTATTTTTCAGAAACTTAATGCTCCCTTCCTTCGTCTATTATTTTTGTATACAAAAATGTTCACGTCAGAGCATTGTAAGGATATTTTTTCTTTGTTAGCATAAATTTGTAAGTATCTAGAGACAAACCGGACAGGGTGTATGTTATGGGAAATCCTTCGAAAAAGTATGATCGGTTTGACTGGACATTGACGTTCATTTTGATGCTGTTTTTTCTGACAAGCTGTGCAGCCATTTACAGTGCGCAGAAAACCGGGCAATACAGTGAGAACTTCATGTTCAAGCAAATATTCTGGTACGTCGTCGGCGCAGGTATCATCGGTGTTGTAATGCAGTTTGACAGTGAGCAATACAGGAAGCTTTCCTGGTATTTATACAGCTTTGGCATCTTCCTTCTCATCGGATTGTACCTTGCTCCTGCCAGCATTGCTCCCCATATCAATAATGCAAAAAGCTGGTTTGTCATTGATCCAATCGGTTCCATCCAGCCTTCAGAATTTATGAAAGTCTTTCTGATCCTCGCCCTCAGCAAAGCCATTTACATCCACCATGAAAAACACGAAAGAAAGACCTTCCAAACAGACTTGCTCCTCTTTATCAAGCTTGGAGCAATTACTGCGGTCCCGCTCGGACTGATCATGCTTCAGCCTGATCTTGGAACAGCACTTGTTGTCCTTGCGATCTTCACTGGCTTGATTCTCGTTTCCGGCATCACCTGGAAAATCATTTTGCCGCTTTATGGCGGAGGTGCGGCGCTTGGAGCGGGAATTCTATATCTCGTAATCTGGAAACCTGAAATACTCAAGGAATATTTAAAAGTGAAGACTTACCAGTTTGGGCGCATATATGCCTGGATCGATCCTGAAAGCTATCAGAGTGAGTATGGCTACCATTTGATCAAATCACTCAGGGCGATTGGCTCTGGGATGCTGACCGGCAAAGGCTTCAGCGGCCGGGAAGTGTATATCCCCGAAAGCCATACTGATTTTATTTTCAGCGTGATTGGAGAGGAATACGGCTTCGTGGGCGGCAGCGTGGTCATCAGCCTCTTTTTCCTGTTAATCTATCATTTAATAAAGACAGCTTTGGATACAAACGATCCATTTAATACTTATATCAGCGCTGGTGTAATCAGCATGGTAACTTTTCATGTTTTCCAGAATATCGGAATGACCATTCAGCTGCTGCCAATTACCGGCATCCCTCTGCCCTTCATCAGCTACGGCGGCAGCTCGCTCATGGGCAATATGCTTGCCATGGGTCTGATCTATGGCATTCACTATCACCATAAAACATATATGTTTGCAACAAATGACAGGAGTTTTAACTAATGAGATTAATCAGCCATTATCGAGAAAATGATCTTTTAAGAAACAGCTTTATCGAGCTCGCCCGTGAAATTTTCGGCATCAATTTTAGCAGCTGGCTTGAATTGGGGTATTGGGGCAACCGCTATATTCCTTACTCCTACGCAGACGGGGACAAAATTGTCGCCAATGTGTCAGTCAACAAGCTTGACTTTATCGTTGAAGGTGACAGCTACAGAGCTTTGCAAATCGGAACAGTAATGACTCATCCTGATTACCGCAGCAAAGGACTATCAGCAAGCCTTATGAATCATATCCTGGAGGAGTACAAAGATCAATACGACTTCATGTACCTGTTTGCCAATGGCAGCGTACTCGATTTTTATCCGAAGTTTGGATTTGAACGGGTGGAGGAATTTTTATATACGATGAGAATCAGTTCAGGCAATGAGACGGGATCTCGATATCCAAAGTACAATTCTTCCGGTTCTGCAGAGGAATCTAAATATGCTTCAGCCTCTACTGAAAAAGTGTTGAGAAAGTTGGATATTTCTATTACCGAGGACCTTCAGCTAGTTGAGAAAATGGTTTATGAAAGAATCCCGGTTTCAACGGTTTTTGGCACGGCCAATTCAGGTGGCATTACGATGTATCATGTCCTGAATGTATTTACAGAATCTCTTTACTACTCGGAGCTGGAAGATGCGGTCGTTATTTTTTCAAAAGAGGATCACACGGTTCACCTGATTGATGTAGTCAGCAGGGCGCCGGTAAACACGGAAAGGATTCTTGCTGCAATAGCCGATGGAGTCACAAACAAGATCGTGTTCCACTACACACCCGATTATGAAGAACAGGAATATTCACTCAGTCCATTTAAAAGAGATGGTGCTCTTTTTGTAAAAACAAACGGCGGTCTATCCTTTCCACCGCATGCGAAACACCCTGTTACATCTGAGGCATAAGAAAAAGGCTGAGAATCCTCAGCCTTTTTCTGGTATTTGTTTTGTTTGATTTATTTTCACAAAAGAGCGGGCAAAGAAATAGAGAATGAAGATGCTCATGATTGCCAGCCCTGTTTTATTTAAAGCAAACAGCTTCAGTATCGCTCCTGTAAGTATAGCAAGGTAAAGCATGCCAAGCATCGCATTCATTTCTTTGTTCTGAAAATAACCCGTCAGTCTCGCGCCGAATTGAGAGCCAATCAGCCCGCCGGCGATAAGCATCAAGCCGATCACATAATCGATATCGGTTTTGACAGCGTAGGAAACGAAACCAACAGTCACGATCAGGAGAACAGCAAAAAGGCTTGTTCCTACTGCCTTCTTCGGGTTAAATCCAAGCATCGTGATGATCAGGGGCACAATGATGAAGCCTCCGCCCACCCCGAGCGCAGCAGATGCAAAGCCACCGACAAAGCCGATCGAAAGTAATTTAGGCACCGAAAATGATTCGGGGGCAATGACGCCTTCGTCTGACTTTTTGCCCTGGCGAATCATACTAATCGCAAAGTAAGCCAGCAATACTATATACATGAACGGGATCACGATATCATCCCAGCCGCGGGCTTCAAGATAATAAACCATCGGCCTCGCCAGCTGTGTAGCCGCAATTCCGCTCGTCCCCATGATCAGTCCCTCTTTCCAGAGGATATTTTTCAGCTTAATATGGGCTGTGATTCCCGATAGAGAAGTTCCAACCGTAAAGAACAAGCTTGTCGTGATGGCTTGAAGCGGAGAGAATCCCATCAGCAGCAAAATCGGCGTCAGGATGAACCCTCCCCCTACTCCAAAGAATCCCGACAAAACACTGATCAGTCCTCCCAGCAAAAAGAAAAGTATGTATTCCATTTACAACATCCTTTTATATTCAAATTCTTCCTTAGGATACCATGTTCACTTGTATAATTGGCTCTTAACGATTCAGTAATGTTATACTTTCTACTATATCAATTTAAAGGAGTAACTGCTTAATGTCTGAATGGATACATACTTTTGAAGATTGGCTGCTTGAATTCGGCTCTATTGGACTATTTATCGTGTCCTTTATGGAGTCCTCCTTCTTCCCGATTCCGCCTGACGTTTTGATGATCCCAATGGGAATTGCGAATCCTGACCGGGCGTTCTGGTACGCCTTCCTTACGACTGCCGGATCAGTCCTTGGTGCCCTGCTGGGGTGGTATATCGGAAAAAAGGTCGGCCGGCCAATCCTGCGATATTTTATAAAAGAAGAAAAAATAGTCAAGGTAGAACAGTATTTTGAGAAATATGGCGCGATGGCGATCTTAATTGCTGGCTTCACGCCTATCCCATATAAAGTATTCACGATTTTCTCCGGAATCTCTCGAGTTAAGATCCCAACACTCATCATCTGGTCGATTATCGGCAGAGGAGCTCGATTCTTCCTTGAAGCAGCAATCATTGTTGCCCTTGGGGACAAGGCTATGCCGTTTATCGAAGAGAATTTTGCCATGCTGACAGCAGGTGTAGGCGGAGTGGCGATTGTTGGTTATCTGATTTACCTTTTTGTACGCAAGGCGAAAAAAGTGTGATGATTTCAGCCGGGACCAGGCGACTGGTTCCGGTTTTTTTGTAATTGGAGAGTTTAAAAAAACCTTGAACCCCCTTCCAACCCGTACAATATCCAGCCTCATAATTTTTCCTGTTTATAGCTCATTCCAGCACTTTCACCAGTGCTCGAAGATCCTTCGTTGACGCATTCATTTTCCTGCAGCCTTCCAAAATGCTTGTCAGAAGCAATCTATCCAGCTCTGTTTACATTATCATCATTTGGGTAGATTAAAGTATGCTTGCTAACTGACTAAGATTTTTTCCTAATAGATTTATTGTTCGCAGTACCAAGTTAGCTGACATTAAAAACCTACTTAATAAGGAGTGAGAAGTTTGTACAATAATTTTTATAACAGTTGGGACGGCATCCTCGGCAAATTGCCAAATGTGCTGATCGCTCTTGCTGTCCTGTTGGTTGGATGGCTTGTGGCAAAATTGATTGAAAAAGCCGTTTACAAAGGACTGCAAAAAACACGTCTTGATAACAAGCTTTTTTCTAATATGAATAACAAGAAATATTCAGCAGAGAAAATCATCAGTAAAATCGTCTATATTTTGATTCTAATATTCGTCTTCATCATGTTCTTGAATATCCTAGATTTATATATTCTTACAGAACCGCTCGTTGGAATGATTTCTACCATTACTTCAGCGATCCCGAACATTTTAAAAGCAGGACTTATTCTATTATTTGCCTGGCTGATTGCTTCAGGATTGAAATTCCTGATCCAAAAAGGCGGCAAGACATTAGGTGTACATGAAAAACTAAGCAAGTACAAGCTGACGGATGATAACATGCAAACAGCAAGTGCAGTTGACAAGGTCGCTAACATCGTGTTCTATCTTGTGCTGCTGATGGCACTGCCGGCAGTTTTATCCGCTCTTAATTTAGGTGGAGTATCTGAGCCGTTTGAAAACATGATTCAGGGTATCCTGAGCTTCATCCCTAAATTATTCGCTGCAGCGTTAATCCTTTTCGTCGGTTATTTTGTCGCTAAAATTGTACGCGATATCCTGACGAACTTCCTGCAAAGCATTGGTACTGAAAAATTAGTCCAGCGTTTTGGGTTGTCCCGTTTATTTGAGGGTACAAGTCTTTCCCGCGTAATCGGTACAATCGCTTTTGTATTCATCTTGATCCCGACTGTGATTGCAGCACTTGAGCGCCTTGATATCGAAGGAATATCAACACCAGCGATCGCGATGCTCAATGACATCCTGACGATGATTCCTAACATCGCAGTTGCGATTGTTCTCGTTTTAATCGGTATGTGGCTTGGCAAATGGCTTAAGAGGTTCACAACTGATTTATTAAGACGAATTGGTCTTGATTCCTATTTTAAAGGGATGGGCGTATCTAAGCGTCCAAACTCATTGAACTTCTCTGAAATTATTGGCTATATTGTACAAATTTTCGTCGTCCTTCTGTTTGTAGCAGAAGCACTGAATGTTGTTAAACTTGATTTCTTCTTGGGTCTCGCCACAGCGGTGATCAGTTATATTCCAAACGTTGTAGCCGCGCTGGTCATCTTTGGTGTCGGCCTATGGCTTGGCAGTCTTGTGAAAAAGGTCCTTGGCAGCGTACTGCAGGGTGAATCTTCAAACGTGCTTGCCACGATCGCAAAGTATGCGATCATTACAATCTCTGTGTTCATGGCACTTGACCAATTAGGAGTAGCTCCAGCTATTGTGAATGCAGCCTTCATCCTGACTCTAGGCGGACTCGCTCTAGCGTTCGGACTGGCATTCGGTCTTGGCGGCAAGAACTTCGCTTCAAAATATTTGGCTAAGTTCGATGAAAAAATTGAAAAAACAAGCATCAATAAGGCAGCGGTACAACAGCAGAAAATGAAAAACAACAACCCTGTAAACCCAGTCACACCGCAAACACCACCGAACCTTAGCAATCTGAACCAGACAGGCCCTAACAATCCATTGGATTTGAATAACGATAATGATCCGTTGATTCCTTAATAAAAGAAGACTGTTTTTTAATAGACTGTGTAATAGATGTTTGAAAACAAAAACATTGATTAATGAGTTGATTGGAACGGAAGGTGCGAGACTCCTCCGAAAATGCTAACGCATTTCCATCGTGCGTGGGTCCATTCGTGGAAGCTCTTCAGAGTCCTGCGGGAGCAGCGGGACAGGTGAGACCCCGCAGGAGCGATAGCGACAAGGAGGCTCACCGCACGCCCCGCGGAAAGCGAGCATCCTGGAGTTGAAATCAACTTATTAAAAGCAAAAAAGTATATAAAAACAGCCTAAAAAAACACAGCTGCTAGACACGGCAGCTGTGTTTTTGTATGTATTAACTAAAATTATCAATGAAAAAAATGACTATAAATACTATGAAGGCATAAAAACTAAGATGCAATAGCACGGTAGTGAGAAAGTCCTTCAGTTTTTCAAACGAAATAGGTTCACTTTTCCTTGTTCTTGCTCTCATAGACCTTTTATCCTCCTTAGAAAATCTATCCAATCTCTCCATAACTTTGAAAATATCATAGCATATTCTAGTAATTTTGTACTTTAATTTTTTTAAATAGACTCCCCTGAAAATAAGGGAGTCAGTAATGCTATTTTACATACCTTATATCGCAAAGTTTTTGCATGAGTGGCTCTGTTACACTTGTCTGTTAGGCGCTACTGTTCCTGCAAAACTTAACACGAGCCCATATAAAACAAAGAACCCTCACAAGTGAGAGGGTCCTTTCGCGATTATCGCTGTCCATAGCTTTCAAATTTCTTCGCCAGCAGCTGCATTTCTTCTTCAGAAAGCAATGTCGGTTCACCTATCGCTTTTGCCTGATAAAAGATCTGGGCGCTGAATTCAATTTCTTCTGCCACTGTAAATGCTGTCTCAATATTATGGGCGCCAGCAATCATTCCGTGATTTGCGAGAAGAACTGCTCTTCTGTCAGCCATTCCTTCGAAAGCTTTTTCCGCAAGCTCCTTCGTCCCAAACGTAGCATACGGAGCGCATCTCACATTCGGTCCGGCAAATGCGACCAAATACGACACCGGCGGAATGTCCCAGCCAAGTGAAGCAATAGTTTTCGCGTAAGGAGAATGTGTGTGGACCAAAGCATTCAAATCGTCGCGGCGCTGGTAAAAAATCAAGTGCATATCCAGCTCGCTCGATGGCTTTTTGCTGCCATCCACCACTTCGCCCTTCAAATTGATGATGACGACATCTTCTGGCTTCGTATCGAAATAATCGATCCCGCTCGGACTGATGGCAACCAGCTCTTTTTCACGGTTAAAAATGCTGATATTCCCGCCAGTGCCCTTTGTCAGTCCGCTTGTAATGATTTTTTTGCCATATTCTACGACCTTCATCCGTTCTTCTAGAAGTAACATGGCCTGAGCCTCTCTTTCAAAGTCTAGATTCGGAACGTCTTATTATTGCACATTATGGCTCAAAGCTGAATCCTTTAATACCCGTAAAAAGTCATCTCCAGTTTTAAAATTGGCAGCATTCAGGATGAATTGCTTTGCCGCTGTCAGGCAAAGCCTTTCTGCTTTTACTCGATGCTGCTCGTCTGAAATAGTTGTAAGATCCTTGACCTTTGCCAAACCGGCGATGCGGCGGACCATTTCCATACCCGTTACAGACGCTGTATCCTTAAGGACAGTATCCAAATACCAGCGGTCAAAGCCTGGTTCTTTCGCCATAATCTCAGTGACATTTCGCTTCCAGCTTGCAAGGAATTTTTCAGCAAAAAGATCAACTGTATCTCTGATTGTCTCTTCTAACCATGAAAGGTACTTCTCGTCAGCCTTCGTTACATACGCTCTTGACCACGCAAACATCAGGTTTGCGACCACGTTCCCTACGTCATAGCCCATTGGTCCGTAAAAAGCGAACTCCGGATCGATTACCTTAGTCGAATCTTCTTTTACAAAAACAGAGCCAGAGTGAAGGTCACCATGGACAAGGGCCTGGGCATTCGTCATAAACGCGAATTTCAGCTTGGCCGCTTCAAAGCGCAATGCGTCATCAGCATAAATGTTCTGCTCAATCCATTCCTTGTTAGCTGGGAATAAGTCGTTGCGATTATTATGGTCTGTAAAAGGTTCAGAGTATACTAGATCCTCGGAAATTTCGCACAATTCAGGGTTGATGTAGTCCTGAACAAGAGCTTTCTTCTCCTTATGTTCCATAACCACATCCGATGTCAGCAGCAGGGTATTTACCATAAATGTCGTCAGATCATCCGCAAGCTTTGGAAAAATACGCTCTTCCATCAGTGCTGTCCGCAGAATGGTATGGTCAGACAAATCTTCCATGACGCAGCAATTCATCACATGATCAAATAAATATACTTCTGGAACAAGGCCAGGAGCCAGCTCTCCCTCAAGCTTCAAAACATTTGACTCGATCCTGATTCTGTTCGTTGAAAGCTTGAACTCATCGGAAATCCTCGCCGTGTCGCCTGCCTGTTTTACAATCACGGATTTGCCAGACTCTTCATCTATAACACGAAATACATAGTTTAAATTGCCATCGCCAATTTCAGCGCACTTCAAATTATTTGAGCCGTCAAAAAAGCCGGTTTTGGATTTAACATATTGAATGACCTCATCGGCATTCATCAAAAAGTATGATTTAAAATCTATCATGGTGTTGACCCCTTTCCCGAAAAAACAATTATAGAAATCTTTTAAAAATTATTATATCTTGATTTAGGCACTTATTCTATTAAAAAAGAAGACGGATTTCTTCCGCCTTCCTCATTCACATGGCAGCAGGATGGTGAAGGTAGTTCCCTTGCCCTCTTCGCTATCAACTATAATTCTGCCTCTCATTCTGTGGATGATATCATAAGAAATCATCAGCCCGAGGCCTGTTCCTTTTTCCTTGGTAGAATAATAAGGGTTGCCGAGACGTTCCAGCTGGGCTTTGTTCATCCCGACGCCCTCATCCCGGAATTGAACTTTTACCTGGCCCTTGTCCAATTTTGCGATGATATAAATGCTTCCGCCTTCGGGCATAGCTTCGATTCCATTTTTTATGATATTAATAAATACCTGCCTGATTTCATGGGCATCTGCCCTGATCCAAAGTTCCTTCTCTATTCCTTCAACTAATTCCGTATTTGCCAGATGAGAGTAGGACCTCATGAAATCAATAATCTCCTTCAATAGGCCGCTTAGATTCATTTTAGCCGTACTGCCGGTGTTCGGCTTCGCCAGCGATAAAAAGTTATCGATGATTGTTTGGGTTCGATCGAGCTCCTGCAGTGAAATGGAAATAAAAAGATTCTGATCGTCACTTAAATTCCTTTCTCCCTGCAGCACCTGCATAAAGCCTCTGATTGTCGTCATCGGGTTGCGGATTTCATGTGCAACCGATGCCGCCAGCTGGCTGATGGCTGAAAATTTCTCAGCCTTGTGCAATTCGTGCATCATTTTCAACTGGAAGTTCGTCATTTCTATTATGTAAATCGTTACAGATAAAGCAATAAATGAAACGATTGAAAACACCAACAAATAGAGGTATTCTTGTTCATTGCCAGAGTTTATCAGAGCAGCCAGCCTGGTCGAGGTGATCAGTGAATAAACAAAGAGTCCCAAGGCAATCTTCTTTTTAACGGATGAGTCCTGGTACATTTTTTCTATCGCGAAAAATAAAATTAAAATAATGGCATAGTTAATCGCAGTGACGGTTAATCCCCCAAAATCCACAAAGCCTTTTAAGATCAGCATAACAGCAACAAGCAATATACCATCTGTCCGGCTTAGATAGAAGAAGGCAACGAATACCGGAACCAATTTCAAATCAAATTCCATCCCACCATCGAATCGAACCGGGAAAGCCATCGTCAATAATAAAGCTGCCAAAATCGACATCTTGAAAAATTGCTTATGGTAAATAGCCCGCTTTTGCATCAACAAGAAATTGTACATAAAACCAAGCGAAAGTATTATAGATAAATGAAGAATTAAATCTTTTAGAAACTCTACCATTAACGATCCCCCGGGAACGACCAGAATGTAAATAAATAGAAACTATTGATTCACCTCTTATTATCCACTGCCCAGCGCATTTCTTCAACGGGAAAATTCAGATTTTTTAGATATTCTAAAATAATTGTTTCTAATGAAAAGTTTTATACAGAGTCCCCTGAACTTATGCTATAATAAAATCAACCATTTCTTTACCGCAGTAAAAACCCCACTCTAACCAAGTGGGGTTTTTTGTTATACAAAAAAGAGCAAAACCATAAAGAGAATCCTTTAGCACACCACCGCACTGGGGGTCTGACCCCCAGTGCGGTGGTGTGCTAAAGTAGGGTATAAAAAAACAAGCTCTGATTACTCAGAGCTTGTTTGTATGTGCCAATCGTTATTATAGTTTTGTAACGTTAGCTGCTTGTGGTCCACGAGCGCCTTGTTCTACGTCAAAAGAAACTTCTTGACCTTCTTCAAGTGATTTGAAACCTTCGCCTTGGATAGCTGAGAAATGTACGAATACGTCTTCTCCGCCTTCGCGTTCGATGAATCCAAAACCTTTTTCTGCGTTAAACCATTTTACTTTACCGTTTTCCATTTTTGTTGCCTCCTAGTGTGTAATCCACACAATTTGTTACTATTCTTGCTCTCAGTGATATCCAGGCGAAAAAGCATTACATGTTCTTCCCTTACATACCGGCAAAAATAATTCTACCTAAGAATAACAGAAATAATATAATTGTGCAAGCTTTAAAAGAAATACCAAAATATAGGATAAATAATAAATCGATTAAAAATAGTCAATAATGGTAGAGCAAGAGCTTATTTGACCCTCTTATAATTCCGGAAAGAAAGCTAAAAATATGTTATAATAAAAAGATATGAAAGGGCGTGTCTAATTGAAAAGCTCGAGCAACTTATACAAAGCTGGTCAGTCAGTGAACATTAAAGAGACTGGGGAAACTGTTACGATCATGAAATCCCAATATGTTAAAAACATGAAGAGGTTCTCCTATATCGTAAAAGAACATCCCAGCACATTTTATTTCGAGGAAGAACTAGAAAAAAACTAATTACTTATGCTAAAAGCGCGCCCACATTGATGAGCACGCTTTTTTATTTGGAAGGCTCTGTTAAACAAGGCTGTTGATTTTTGTTCCAGGAGCTTCGCTTTCCGCTGAAGAATTATGAAAAAGCCCAACTGCCGGCTTTTTCATAATTCTTCTAGGGGCTGGCGCTGTGCCCGCAGGACATTGAATAGCTTCCTCGAATCTGCCCACGCACGATGGAAATGCGTTAGCATTTTCGGAGGAGTCTTCGCGCCTTCCACTACAATCAACAGGTTTTAAAAAACAACATTGGGCTTTAACAGAGCCTATTTGAAAAATACCCCTGATAATTTTCCCAACTCCCATACTCGCTTATACGTTCGAATCAGCCTCTTCGGCCATCACCTTCTGCGGCCATAAGCTGTATTTCCCCAACTTCACCATGATCGCAGGCACCAAAATGGTCCGGATTAGGAATGTGTCAATCAGTACGCCGATCGCGACTGTAAATCCAAACATGAACAATTCCATGATTGGCTGGGTAATCAGGACCGCAAATGTCGCCGCCAGGATTAATCCTGCGGAAGAAATGACCCCACCTGTATGCGCCAATCCCATGCTGATTGCTTCTTTGATCGGGTACTTTCTCGCTTCCTCTTTTATCCGTGAAATCAGCATGATATTATAATCCACCCCTAAAGCCACAAGGAAGATAAAGATGTACAACGGTATCCGGTAGCTGATTTCCGTATAGCCGAAGAATAGGTCAAAGATAAACGAGCCAGCTCCAAGCGCTGTAAAATACGACAGGATGATTGTAGCCATCATGTAGATTGGTGCAAGCAGTGATTTTGTCTGCAATCCCAACAATAGCATAATGACAACAGTGGTTAAAACGACGACTACCATCGTATCCCGGTCATTCACATCACGAATTTCCGCCTGTTTCGCTGTTTCACCAGCAAAATAAAGCTTTGCCCCTTCCAGACCGGCATTGTCGATTAACTCAGACTTGTCATTACGAATCTCGTTTAAAATATTGAATGTTTTCTGATCATAAGGATTCCCGGAAAACACAATCTCCAGCGAAGCCGCTTTGTGATCCTTAGAAAACGATGAATCGAGTCTCATTTTCTCTATTGGATCTTTCGATGAAAAGTCCGGATTTACCATTTCAACCCCTTCAACTGCCAGCAGCTCTTCTCTCAACGACTGCAGCTTCTCTCCGTCCATTTCCTCATTGCTTTCAACGACAACCGTTGTAGGCGCCAACTCCCCTGGCGAAAAATTCTTTTCCAGGATTTCATATCCTTGACGTGACTGGATATCGTCAGGAAATGACTTGATCAAATTGAAGGAGTACTCTATGTTCAATGTGTTCATGGCAATGATGACAAGCGGGATCAGCACAAAAAAACCGCTTTTCAAAGGATTTTTCACAACGCCAGAGCCGAGCTTCGCCCAAAAGGTTGGTTTCGCCTCTGCTGTAAAATAGGCCTTCGGAATCGCTGGCCAGAACGCTTTTCTTCCAAAAAGAACATATAAGGCCGGCAGCAAAGTGAGGCCGCCAAAAATGATCAGCACTAAAGCAATCGAGAATACAGGAGCAAAGTTCCGGTATGGTTCATAAATGGCAGCAAACAAGACGAGCATCGCTGCAAGGACGGTACCGCCGCTAAAGAGGATCGGTTCAGTAACCTCCTCCATCGCCCGCTTCATCGCTTTGTACTTATTTTCCTCTTTCTTCAGTTCTTCTTTAAAACGCGCCACTATGAACAAGGAATAATCCGTTAATGCAGCAAAAAGCAAGATCGACATAATCGAGGTCGATTGGCTATCAATCCCCATTCCAGCTGAACCAAATATGCCGATTGTCTTATTTACTACCTCATAAACAATCCCCGCGCCTAATAATGGCACCAACGCCAAAAGCGGTGAACGGTAAATCAGTATTAACAAAACAAAGATCAGCCCCATCGTCCCAAGCAGCAGGACAACATCGGCTCTAGCAAAAATGCTTATCATATCGGCGACAATTCCAGCTGGGCCCGTGATGGCCAGCTTAACTTCATCATTGGACTTTAATTCCGCCTTCGCCATCTTGCCTAATTTCTTGATCGTCTTGTTAATCGTCTTACGCTCAAGATTTTCCTTCAACGACACCGGTAAAATCAATGTCGTATTGTTTTCTGATAGAAACGACGCTTTCGCCTGAGGAGGCATCTTATGAAAAGGAACAACCACCTTCACAGATTCAAGCTTCGCCTCTTCTATTTTTTTGCTGATTTCATCAATAACGGCAAAATCGGTATCGTTGAATTCACCCTTCTTATTAAAAACAAGCAATGCCGGCGTCCCTTTATCCTCCGGAAAATACTCCTTCATTTTTTCATCTGCTTTAAGTGCAACTGAATCCTCCGGAAGGCCCGACTCATTGATGCTAGTCGCATAATCACTCGCTCCCGGTGCCAGCCATCCCATCAGTATGGCAGCTAGAAACCAGATCGCAACAACGCCCTTCGCACCCTTTTTACTGCCTGAAAATACCGTTAATTTTTTAGCCCACTTCAACATGCTTTCCCCTCACTCCTGGAGACGCTTATCATGATCCTTCCCGCCTCACTTCTTTTCAATAAAAAATGTTGAAACCAGAAAAAGAATAAAACTGACTAGCAGAGTCACGCCACCGCCAATATATAAAATCAGCGAAGCCGCTTCCGGCAAGTCAAATGGCTTCAGGTTATGCAGCCACATTCCCGCTGTAAGCCCAGATGTCCCGATGATCGCTGTCCATGTGTGCCATGCAGCCAGTTTTTTCGATGTGATTGTAAAAACTTCATAATAGACTGCCCAGGCAAACAGAGTTAACCAGCCGACCACCAATATGTGAGCATGGATCGGACGGAACGCATATGAGCCAGAGCCGGCCATGTGGGCGCCCAGCATCGCTCCAATCACTGAAAATATAGCTGAGAATCTGAGCAGTGTTAAATTTCTTTCCTTCAAAATATCCACCCCTTAAATGATTTCAAAAAAAACACCTTCTGCTTACTAACGATTCTCATTATAAGAATCGAAAGTGAACGGAAGGTGAACACCAGATTACAATTTTGGAAGGGTGACAATAAATTCAGTCCCTTTATCAGGCTCGCTGTTTACCAAAATTGTTCCTTTATGCAATTTTATGATTCGGTCTACAATGGACAGGCCGAGGCCTGTGCCTTCTATTCCTCTGAACCGTGAAGGATCAGCACGGTAAAATCTTTCGAAAATCCGCTCCATTTCTCCAGTGTCCATCCCGATTCCAGTATCCTTGATGGTCACTGTGATACAATCTGATTCATCACTGAGAGAGAGCTCTATTTCTCCGTTTTCTTTATTGTACTTAATGGCATTTGTTAAAAGATTTTCCCAAACATTATAAAGCAGCGAAGAATCTCCAAAGAAAACCACACTCGGAATGTTGTAGGTAATTGCAATTCCCTTCTCGTCAAGCAGCCATAAATAGGTTTGAACCAAGTCCTTCAGCTGATTTCCTAATTGAAAAGCTGCAGGCTTGAAATAAAAATCCTCTTTTTCCAAAGAAGTGAGAAGAAGCAGCTGCTTTGTCAGCAAGCTAAGCCGGCCTGTTTCCTGCTGAATCACGTGGATGTACTGCGCTTTTTCCGCGGGAGGCAGATTTTCTTTCGCCAACATTTGAGTGTAGCCCTGGATATTCTGTAACGGTGATTGAAAATCATGGGACACATTCGAAATAAATTCTGTCCGCATCTGATCAAGCTGGCTCAGCCTTAAACTCATCTCCTCAAAGCTCCTCGCCAGTACCCCTAATTCATCCTGCCTGCTGATATCCAGTTTGATGTCAAAATTCCCTTCCTGGATTTCCTTGGTTGCCGAGGTCAGCTTTGCGATTGGCTTGACCAGATACTTGGAAGCAATCAGCACAAGGATAACGCTGACAAAAAACATAATCAGGATCATCCAGCCCATCAAGACATGGATTTCGCTAAACAACAACTTAATGTCAGGGCGGAGGAACATCGCATATCGTTCGTTTTGATAATTGAACGGAACACCAACAGTATTGCGCAATTCATTGGCGAAAAAGCCGGTCACGAAGGTTTCCATCGGAAACTCCTTCATGCCATGATAGACCTCACCTTTCAGAACTGAATCCACAGCTTCCTTCTCGAGATTCTGCCGTTTAAAATTCGCTCCAAAATATCGTTCATAGCCGCTGTCGCTGACTACGTATATTTGATAGCCCATAGAAGCGGCACTTTTTAGATAGGCTTCCAGGTTAAGTTTTGCCTCGCCATCAATGTACCCGGCAAGATTATTAGCCACACTGACGTTTTTTTCGTCATTCAAAGGCTTTATATACTGGTGGTAATACGTATTGGAAATAAAGAAGCCGAGAATCGTGCTTATGATAATAATGGCAATCGTCGCAAAAACAAACTTTGAATAAATCGATTTCATTTGCCCTGGACCTCGACTAAATATCCGACTCCCCTGATCGTTTTAATTGCAAAGTCATTTGTCAGTTCAGAGAAACGGTCACGCAGCCTTTTGATATGAACATTCAAAGTCCGTTCATCTCCTGTAAAATCCAGTCCCCATATTTCCTCAATCAGTTGGTTTCTCGTAAATACCTGATTCGGCTTTGATGCCATATAAGAAAGCAGTTCAAATTCTTTAAGAGGCAAAAGAATCGTACGGTCATTTACCTGAACCTCGAAATTCTGCTGGTTGATCGTCACATTTCCAATCGATATCAAGAGATTGCTCCGCTTCTGATAGCGGCGGAACAGCGCATTAATCCTGAAAATCAATTCTTTAGGATCAAAGGGCTTCACGATATAATCATCCGTACCGGAAAGGAACCCCAATTCCTTGTCCTCGATTTGCCCTTTCGCCGTCAGCATGATGACAGGAATGTCATGCATATCCCTAATTTGTCTAGTCAGCTCGTAGCCATCCATGCCTGGCATCATGACATCGACCACCGCTAAATCGATGACAGTCTGTTCAAGAATCTTTAAAGCCCCAGCCCCTTGCGATGCCTGAAAAACATGATGTCCCGCCTGCTGGAGCTGATTTTTTACCAAAAATAAAATATTAACATCATCATCAACAATTAATATTGCGGCCATCAACAGGCCCCCTTTTACTTACGATTGTTTAGTTTCTTTATTAATTATATCTGCTTCGTTAAACTACTTAAAGGACAATACACCGAGGACTTCCGTATTGAATCAATTAAAAATGTCACCGATATACAAATATTAATATTAAAATTTACCTAATTTTTAACAATCATGTAATATTAGAATTTACAAATTTTTCAGATAAATTTATAATGTAAGTTATAGTATTTTAAGACAAGAGGAGGTATGGGGGAACAATTGTTTTATCATTAAAGGCTGCTTTATGTATTATTTTTTTTCGTCCTGGAAGTTAGCTTGTTTTCTACTCAATTCCTTATTGCTCTCGGCAAAGTCCCTAAATGAATTAAATTTCCCGGCTGATACGCCACAAAGTCTACGAAAAGAGACTCATTAAATTTAGGAGGGAATACTTAATGGCCAATGCATCAACCATTAAAAAACAAAAGAACCAATCTGAAAACTCCATTGATTATACAGCAATTGTTCAGTCCTCATCTTTCCAGAAGCTTCTTAAAGAAAAACGAAACTTCCTGCTGCCATTTTCTTTATTCTTTTTAGCGTTTTACTTTACCTTGCCAATATTAACTGCATACACAACAGTTTTAAATAACCCTGCTGTTGGTTCGATCAGCTGGGCATGGGTTTTTGCTGCGGCCCAATTCATCATGACCTGGTCACTTTGCATCATTTATACAAAGCGAGCTGCAAAATTCGATGAAATCGTTGAAGAAATTAAGAGCAAATATGGCAGGAGGAATCATTCTTGAACAATTTAGCTTTTTCGTTATTCCTTGGAATCGTTGGACTCACACTCGTCATTACCTATTTCGCTTCTAAGCGGACAAAGACCACAAGCGATTTTTATACTGCTGACAGCAGTTTGACTGGTTTTCAAAATGGTCTGGCAATCGCAGGCGATTATATGTCTGCTGCGTCATTCCTTGGCATAGCCGGGATGATTGCCCTGGCAGGATTTGATGGATTCTTTTATAGTATTGGTTTCCTTGTTGCTTACCTTGTCGTTCTGTATCTTATCGCTGAGCCACTCAGGAATTTGGGCAAGTACACAATGGCAGATATGATTGCAGCCCGATTTGATGATAAAAAGGTTCGTGGTGTTGCTGCTTTAAACACGATTACCATTTCTATTTTTTATATGATTGCACAGCTTGTCGGTGCAGGCGCACTTATTAAATTATTATTGGGGCTCGATTATATCTACTCGGTATTGATTGTTGGCGCGCTAATGACAGTTTATGTTGTCTTTGGCGGAATGACGGCAACCAGCTGGGTACAAATTGTAAAAGCAGTTTTGCTGATGTTTGGTACATTAATCATCTCGATTATGGTATTTGCGAAGTTTGACTTTAGCGTCCTTAAAATGTTCCATGAAATGAAAACGGCTACACCGCTTGGTGAAGGATTCCTTAACCCAGGCAACAAGTTCAAAAATCCTTTGGATACCATTTCTCTTAATCTGGCACTTATTCTGGGTACAGCAGGCTTGCCACATATACTAATCCGGTTCTTTACAGTAAAAGATGCGGTTACTGCCCGCAAATCCGTTGTATATGCCACATGGATCATCGGTGCATTTTATGTCATGACGATTTTCCTTGGCTTTGGAGCAGCTGCTTTCGTTGGATACGATAATATCGTTGCTGCTAATGCAGCTGGCAATATGGCCGCGCCTCTCCTTGCGAAAGCGCTTGGCGGTGACTTCCTTTTTGCCTTTGTTTCGGCTGTAGCCTTCGCTACGATCCTTGCAGTTGTTGCCGGACTAGTCCTTTCCGCAGCATCTGCCTTTGCCCATGACTTTTACGGTCATATCATGCGCAAAGGGAAAGCAACTGAAAAAGAGCAAATGGTTGCTGCAAAACTCGCATCCGTTGGTGTTGCTGTCCTGTCAATCATCCTTGCGTTATTCGCCCAGAAGCTGAATGTAGCCTTCCTAGTTGCCCTCGCTTTTGCGGTAGCAGCAAGTGCTAATCTTCCAGTACTGATCTTTACAATCTTTTGGAAACGCTTCAATACAGCTGGCGCGGTCACAGGAATGCTTGTGGGGCTTTTAAGCTCGCTTTTCCTTGTAGCGATCAGCCCTAATGTATGGTCACCAGAGGCAGGCGCTGCTATCCTGGTAGGTAAGCCACTGATCAGCTTGACTAACCCTGGAATCATTTCTATTCCGCTAGGTTTTATTGGTGCATACGTGGGAACAGTTCTATCCACTAAAAAGGCTGATGCGAAGAAGTTTGATGAGATCCTGGTAAAAGCAAATACTGGTCTATAAAAAGCTTATAATAAAATGTTAACCGGCTTCCTATTTGGCGGCCGGTTTTCTTATGTACAATCCATTATCATTCAGTGGCCAATCAACTATTGCTGTTGTACGCAAATAAGAAAAACCGTCCCTGAATAGGAACGGTATATTCATCAATGGCCCCCAAGATAAGCCATTTTCACTTGTTCGCTTGAATTTAATTCATCTGCCGTGCCAGATAGTACGACGCGGCCGGTTTCAATGACATAGGCTCTGTTTGCGATCGACAGGGCCATATGGGCGTTTTGCTCGACAAGCAGGACAGTTGTTCCGCTTGCATTGATTTCCTCGATGATCCGGAAAATAGTTTTAACGAGCAATGGCGCTAGGCCCATTGACGGCTCATCCAGTATAAGCAGCCTCGGGCGCGCCATCAGAGCGCGCCCCATGGCTAGCATTTGCTGTTCACCGCCTGAAAGAGTGCCAGCTAATTGTTTGCGGCGTTCCAGGAGCCTTGGAAAAAGATCAAACACTTTTCCGAAATCCTCTTTGATGCCAGCCTTATCTTTTCGTAGGTATGCCCCTAAATCGAGGTTTTCCTCAACGGTCATATTAGCAAAAACACGGCGGCCTTCCGGAACATGAGATATTCCCATTTTCACGATAGATTGTGCTGCCTTGCCGGCAATCGATTGGCCTTCATAAATGATTTGCCCCTGCTTCGGCTTCAGAAGTCCTGAAATCGTTTTAAGCAGTGTGCTTTTCCCTGCACCATTTGCTCCAATCAGAGTTACAATTTCCCCCTGATTAATTTCCAGGGAGACACCTTTCAACGCTTGTATATTTCCATAATAAACATTGATTCCTTCTACTTTCAGCATTATGAAACCTCCTCGCCCAGGTACGCTTCGATAACCTTAGGATTATTCCGTATTTCCTCAGGAGTACCATTGGCAATCAACTGTCCATGATCCAATACATAAATCCGTTCGCATACTCCCATAACCAATCCCATATCGTGTTCAATCAGGAGAACTGTCAAATCAAATTTTTCACGGATTAGCGCAATAAGGTTCATGAGTTCTTTCGTTTCCTGAGGATTCATCCCTGCTGCCGGTTCATCCAGCAGCAGCAGTTTTGGATTCGCAGCGAGAGCCCGGGCAATCTCCAGACGGCGCTGCTGTCCGTAAGGCAGGTTTTTTGCCTTTTCATCCTTGTAGCGGTCAAGCCCAAAGATTTTCAGAAAATCTACCGCTTTCTCATCCATCTCTCTTTCGCCTGAAAAGTGCGGCGGTAAGCGGAAGACTGAGCTCAGGATAGAATGATTGGCAAGTGAATGGTAAGCCACTTTTACATTATCAATCACAGATAGCTCGCCAAATAGGCGGATATTCTGAAACGTACGGCTGATTCCTTTTCTTGTTATTCTATAGGGTGCAAGCTTATTAAGCTTTTCCCCGTTCAGAAGGATGCTTCCCTCTGTTGGTACATAAACGCCTGTCAGAAGGTTGAAGAATGTAGTTTTACCAGCGCCGTTCGGGCCGATAAGGCCTACGAGTTCTCCGGGATACAGTTCAACATTGACATCTGCCACTGCTCTCAGTCCTCCGAACCTGATCCCGGCATTATCTACTTTAAGCAACGGTGTGCTTTGAGCCATCTTGTGTTCCCCCTTCTGCTGCCTTTCGCTTTTTAAACAGCGAAGTAATTTCACGTGTTCCCATTAAACCTTGAGGCCTGTACAGCATTGTTATGATAAGGACAAGGCTGTAAATGATCATCCGTGTCTCCGGATACTCCTGCAGGAATGTTGAAACAATTGTAAGCAGGATTGCAGCAATTACCGAACCAGAAAGGCTTCCAAGTCCTCCAAGAACAACAAATATCAAGATATCAAATGATTTTAAGAATCCAAAATTGGATGGCTGGATAATGTAAAAGTTATGGGCATAAAGCGCCCCAGCTACACCTGCAAAGAAAGCGCCGATCGCAAATGCAACAACCTTGTAGAGAGTTGTATTGATTCCCATTGCATCCGCGGCCGTTTCATCTTCCCTGATGGAGATACATGCCCTGCCATGTGTTGAATTAGTAAAGTTAACAATGACGATAATCGCGATCAGCATACATGCAAATGACCATGACCATGTTGTTAAATGAGATACTTGCATCCCGCTTGCTCCACCAACATAATCAAGATTAAGAAGGACTATGCGGACTATTTCTCCGAAACCAAGTGTAGCAATTGCAAGGTAATCACCCTTCAGGCGCAAGCTCGGAATACCTATAAGAAGCCCTGTAAAGGCAGCCGCTAGTCCTGCAATAACGATTGCTGCAGCAAATGGAAGCTGCAGTTTCATCGTGATAATTGCAGAAGCGTAAGCTCCGACAGCTAAAAAACCAGCATGTCCTATTGAAAATTGCCCGGTAATCCCTATGATAAGATGCAAGCTAACAGCGAGGATAATGTTGATTGCAATAAAAGTTATGGTGTTTACATAGAAACCGTTAAGGACACCAGTATATATCAATGCTTGTATAATTCCGAATGCTGCAAGAGACAGCAGGATAGAGAGCCAGAAGCTTTTAGATTGATTGAATAATTTCATAGCCAGTCCCCCCTTTACACTTTCTCTTTGATGTTTTTCCCAAATAAGCCGGACGGAAGGAAAATCAGAATAAGGATAAGGACTATAAAGGCGACGCCGTCACGCCATAATGAATAGCCAAATGCGGAGACAAGTGCCTCGATGACACCTAGCAGCAGTCCGCCGACCATAGCTCCAGGAATGATTCCGATTCCGCCAAGAACTGCAGCGACAAAAGCCTTCAGGCCAGGAATGATTCCCATCAGCGGTTCGATTTTAATATAGTAAGTCCCAAAAATAACTCCTGCAGCCCCTGCAAGTGCAGATCCGATAGCAAATGTGGCAGAGATTGTATTGTCAACATTGATTCCCATCAGCTTTGCTGCCTCTGCATCATGAGAAACGGCACGCATCGCTTTTCCGATTTTAGTCTTATGTACGATAAATTGAAGAATGACCATTAGCGCTACTGATACCCCGAGGATAAATAGTGATTGGCTGGATATGGACAGTCCAAAAATATCAATCGTTTCTTTTGGGAGCACATCTCCAGGATATGCTTCTGGCTGTGCACCGCGGGCATAGATGACGCCATACTCAATCAGCAGCGATACTCCAATTGCTGTGATCAGCGCTGCTATGCGGGTTGCATTTCGCAGCGGCTTGTACGCAATGCGCTCGATGAGCATTCCGAACAAAGCACAAACCGCCATTGATAAAAGAAGGGCTGGAAAAAATGATAATTCCAATATTTTAATAGAGTAAAAGCCTACAAATGCACCCACCATAAAAACATCGCCATGGGCAAAATTGATTAACTTTACGATTCCATAAACCATTGTATAGCCGAGGGCAATCAACGCATAGATGCTGCCCAACGAAATTCCATTCACCAATTGCTGTACAAGTTCCATAATGTACTCCCCTTGAATGCATATTTAATACAATATTTTACAGTTTATATAAGAAAAGGAGGACATTGACAGCCCCCCCTTTTCACTTCCTACTTATTCAGGAGCTACGTTTGTTTTGAAATTTTGCTGGCCATCTTCATATACAAGAATGGCAGCAGATTTAACAGGGTCGTGTTTTTTATCAAGTGTCAGCTTGCCGGAAACTAATTGAAGATCCTTCGTTTTTTCCAATGCTTTTTGGATCTTTGCAGGGTCTGCGCTTCCTGCACGCTTAATTGCATCCGCAAGGTAGTAAGCTGTGTCATAGCCAAGAGCTGCGAAGGCATCAGGAGTCTTGCCATTGTATTTGCCTTTGAATGCTTCTACGAACTTCTGGATATTCTCTGCTTTGTCCCCAGCAGAATAGTGATTTGTAATGTATGTGTTATTAAGTGCATCTCCTCCAGCGATTTCCACTAGCTTAGGAGAGTCCCAGCCATCTCCACCCATGAAAGGAACATCGATTCCAAGTTCACGAGCCTGTTTAATGATTAAGCCAACTTCTTCATAATAGCCAGGCAGGAAGATGAAATCAGGATTTGCCGATTTAATACGGGTCAAAGTAGCGCTGAAATCTGTATCCTTAGCTACATAAGCTTCCTCAGCAACGATTTCTCCCTTATATGCTTTCTTAAATGAAGCTGCAAGTCCCTTTGAGTAATCACTTGCACTGTCAATGAATACAGCAGCTTTCTTAGATCCCAAGTCTTTTTCTGCGAAATTTGCAGCTACTGTCCCTTGGAAAGGATCAATAAAACAAGTCCTGAAAACATAATCATTTAGCTTGCCGCCTTTATTCGTAATATCTGGATTTGTTCCAGTTGGAGTAATTAGCGGAACCTTGTTATCCTGGGCAACTTGTACCTGAGCAAGAGTATTTGTAGAAGTTGCCGCACCTATGATGGCAACAACCTTATCCTGGTTAACAAGCTTAATTGCGCCATTTGTTGCTTCAGCCGCATCTGATTTATTATCTACTTTTACAAGCTCAATTTTTTTGCCGTCAATTCCTTTTTTGTTGATTTCTTCTAAAGCGAGTTCAAGTCCTTCTGAAATAGATTGTCCATATGAAGCTACCCCACCTGAGAGTTCAATGTTGGCTCCGACTTTAATCGTGTCGCCAGCTCCCCCGCTACTCTTTGCTCCGCCGCAGCCGGCCATTGTTCCGGCTATTAACGAAAACGAAAGAAAAATTCCTGCCAATTTTCTTTTTCTCATTTCATTTACCCCCCAGTTTAATTTTTCGGAAACCTAAATATCGAACTTTTCCCAATAAAACTAATATTCAGATAAATTGTATAGTATACTAGCCTCATTCGTCTAGTACAAAATTATTTTTTTACCATAGAATTTTTAGTCTTATGAGTTTTATCTTTTAAATTTGGGATTCTAGCTAAGGTTAACCACAGTTTAAAAAATTGATTTTAAACGATTCCATTAAACAATTACTACTTTCTTCCCAATTTATGAGAATAAACCCTCTTCCAGCATGGATGAAACTCCTTCATTTGAACTTATTTCGCTGCACGAAATTTGTCAAAACAATAGGCATCTTACTCTATTAATCGTTTTTATAATTTTCTGTAAAATTAGGAGTGGTTATCGAATCTACTTTAATGGAGGAATGAAAATGAATTTGAAGAAAAAAGTATTATCCGTTTCTTTATCCAGCTTGGTTGCTCTTGGTGCCATTACCACAGTTTCTCTGCCAGCCGGTGCGGTTGGCAATGGCCCTGGTGCCGGAAATGGAGCCGTCCAAACTTCAATCCTGCATACATATGAAAGTTTAGTAGATTTCCTTAAAACACAGGATGTCAAACAAGAGTCGATGGAGCTTGAGGTGATCGGGCAGACGGTGAAGGGCCGCGATATTTATATGGCGAAGTACATTTCAAATCCCGAGAATCCAACGATTTTATTTTTAACCCAGCAGCACGGGAATGAGCAGCTGACTACAGAAGGTGCAATGGAATTCATTAAGCATTTAGGCACTTCGAAGACCAGCGGGGTTTTGGAGAATGTGAACATCCTGGTCATCCCAATGCTGAACGCGGATGGCGCGATGGGCGATGTTGACTTCTCACTTGAAGACTACCATGCCGATGGAGACCGCCATCTGACTCGCTATAACGCAAACAAGGTTGACCTTAACCGTGAGCATGATAAAGCAACCAGTGAAATGGAGCCTGAAGTAAGGTCCCTTCACGAAAATGTCTTTGCTAAATATAATATCGATTATATGATCGACCTTCACCACCAGGGAACACTCAGCGAGACGGAAGGTGAACTCGTTTCCGGCTCAATCCTGCATCCAACTAACGAGAATGTTAAACCGGAAGTACTTGAGCGCTCTAAAAAGCTTGGTGCAGTAGTCTATAATGCACTCGAAGAGACTGGCTGGGGACATATTGGCAAATACAATGGCGGCAGTGGTGAAAATATTGGCCGTAACGGAGCAGCCGTCCGTTATGACATCTCAACACTTCTATTCGAAATGCGCGGCATGTCCGACCATTATATCGAATCCTATGCATTAGGCCAGAAGAGCAATGGCTATCTGATCAAACAGACCATCGCCACTCTCGATGCAACGGTAAGAGCCATCGCCGATGATTCAATTGAAACAGCGGACACAAGCTTCTGGGATACTCTCCCTACACAGAAGAGCAGACAGGGTGAGGAAGCGGACGAGTAATAAAAAGAGCAGTGTGATTTTAAAAGTCACACTGCTCCTTTCTTTCAGAGCTGAGATAATCAAGTTGCAATTTTTAGCTTGGTCGACAATCGTCCATCAGGCTAGCTGCTTTCTTTTATTTTTGTCCCTGTACATATTTCGATCAGCTTGAGAAAACAAATCTGTCATCAATCCGAGTGATGTTAACGAAAAGGCATAGCCTATTGACAGCTTTATCGTCATTGCAGCTTCATTTTCATTATAATCCTCTATTCTTCTTACGAGGTTACTAACGAATTGAGTTATCTCTTCTTCTGTGATGCCAGGTATAAGGAGTACGAATTCATCTCCCCCCAGCCTCGCTACAGTCATTCCATCGTCGGAAAATTGATTCAGCAATCCTGCCGCCTCTTTAATTAACTCATCTCCATTTTTATGTCCAAAGCTGTCGTTGATGTTTTTAAGATCATCCAAATCACATAATATAATTGCAATGGATGTGTCCATTTTCTCGTTATATTTTAAAAAGCGTGATTCGAAATAAGCCCGATTGTAAATACCAGTCAATGAATCATGATTAAGTTGATATTCTAATTCCTGTTGGAGTTTTACCTTATCATCAATATTTCTCAGTACACCTTGAAGAGCAACCAACTTCCCATTTTGATAGATTGGCGTTGCATATTCCTCAAACCATCTGTATTCCCCATTTTTATCTAACCATCGCTGGACAATCCCCTTGTTAAAATCGAGCTCACCATTGATTTTTTTGATCAGAATTTCATAATCATCAGGATGTACATCATTAAAGGGTACATCAGGATCTTTAAATGCACGCTCAATAGAACCTTCTCCGAAAAAATGCTCAGCAGATGGGCTGAGATACTGATATCCCCTTTTAGGAGAAAACTGATAATAATAAATAAAATCCTTTGTATTCTCAACAACATGGATAAAATTATCATGCTTTTCCTTCAAGCTTTTTTCTCTTTTTTTCCAACTGTAAAAGAACAAAGCAATAACAATAATTCCAACTACAATTCCTGTGCCGAAGCCTGATATAAAGTATGGATGTATCATACACTGACCTTCTTCTAGTATTTTCCTTCACCTGAATTTTACAGTAGAGGAATGAGACAAACAAGCATCTATTTTAAGAGACGGTCTTATTTAGGGCATTTTGGACCCATCTCTTATACCCTTTTAATAGATACTTTCCTTCTAAAGGAATTAGAAAACAAAAACCTCTTCAGATTAGATCTGATGATTGTATAAAATTAAGTTGGTAATTTATTTCTCTAATCAATAACGCTTTTGAAACAAGTTTTTAAAACTTAAATTAATTAAAGTCGGTAATCCAGTTTCCACTGTTACTTTGGAGCAGAAAAATATAGTTGGTAATTCGATAAATTAAATAATTGATGTAAAAAAATGACCCAAATGGGTCATTCTTTCCTATATCGCATATTTACTTTCTCAAGTACAGTTATTGATATAATTAATAATTTCTTGCTTAACTTTATCAGAGCAACCATCGAATTTATGATAACGAAATATCCTTTCCGGGTCTGTGTTATACCCTGTTGTCTTCATATATCTTAATGTATGTGGAATAATCCTTATCTGATATGCTTCTTTACTTTCTACGTAATTATCTATAATCTTTATACACTTCGACAATTTATCAGGATGGTGTATTATTCTTTTTTTATCAGATTGAATTAACCTTCCTAATATTAAGTATTTGGTAATCCTTCTAGTTGGGTTACTTTTGTGAAGTTCTATAGCTTCTCTTTCTATTACTTCAGCTAGGTTTAAATCTATACTTTTCCAATCCTTCTTCGTGAAAGGGGATGTTTTATCAGGCAAAACCTCATTCATCCACTCTGGATCTTTTCTCATGACTAAACTATATTTTTTGGGTCCAACCAGTTCACGTATTTTTGTTCTTGTAAGTGTTTTATCTTTACTCAACTCTTCGATTACTGATTTTAAATTTTGATATTCTTCCTTACTTAAATTCCCATTCGCTAAAGATGCTTTTTCATTTATATCAAGGTCCTTTGAATAATGATTGGGGTCTTCTGGTTTTTCAGTTTTAATTTTTTGTATATACTTTTTAACTGTACTTTTATCCACATTAAGTTCTCTAGCAATTCTCCCTTGATTGAGCCCACGCTTATATAATTCTATTAATCTCTTTTTCCAAACATTCCCGTAATCAATAATCCATAATTTATATTCATTAATAGTAACATTGTCATCATATTTTAGTTGATAGTGAAATCCACAATGTAAACAGAGAAATTTACCATAAAGGTTGTCTTTTCTTATTATTTGTTTATTACATTTTTTTACTACTTTCTCTTTATAATATTTACAAGTTATATTTAAACAAATCCAGGGACCGTTACCAAAAGGAATTTTACTATGCAGTTTTGGAAGGGGTTGATTAAAAAAGTGTTCCAGTGAACCAGCTAAAAAAATAATTGCTAGGATGTGAAGAATTGGATCATAAGAGTATTTATCTTTGGTAAAAATTCTTAACGCAAGTCTATTTTTGAGTTGCTTTACGTTAAAGTCTAGTTGTAAAAAGCAATCTTCTGTATAGAAGTCCAGAAAGTCTTTAAAAAAGGCTTTGTTGTTTAATCTTCCTGAAAAATCCATGTAACCTTTTTTTACCAAATAGACCTGATAATAATCATAAAGTGGAAATGATTTTAATTTCGAATAATTTTCAAATAAAAATTGTAATCCATCTAAAATAATAAGCTTTGCATTGTAGGGGTCTTCGGATACATCTTCTCCACTATCTATGAAATGCCCGCTTTTACATTTTAAAACCGAAATACGAGGATTCTTATTATTCTCTTCATATAAATACTCATTACATATTATACATTTATCTATAAGTTTAATCTGATGGAATAAACAAATATCTAAATTGCTAAATTGATGAATTCTATGAGCATAAGGCTCTTTCCCTTGCTCATAGTCCTCCTTAATACACCTAGAACAGAACTTAAATTCTTTACGTATATTGTGGCGTAACTTTAATATTGCCAATTCTTTATTTGTAGCAACTTTATTAAAGTCGCACATTATTTGTTTCGAAAGATTTGAGGGTAAAAAAAGTGAATAGACCGGAAAAAAAGTATTGTTTCCAATGAAACTGTCTATAAATTCGCCTTCATAATATGGAAGCTTGCGCGCAAGATATCCTAAATTATAGGGAAAGTAACCGGGACTGTTGGTATTCACATTAAATAATTTATCCATGCTCTTAACTAAGGAAGTATTTGTCTTATGACAATAGCGTATCACTAAGTTACGATAATCCTCATCAGGATACGGTTCCGGAAAATAAGCAAGCTCATTTAGGTTTTTTTTCTGTTCATATAAATTCACTGAAGCTTGCAATGAAGCCACCCTCTTTTAACGAATCTACTCCTGCAATGTTTTTTTCCAACCCTTTACGAAATGCATAAATCAAATCTGATTTATCACCCACCATGCTTCCATTAATCTTCTTTTTTGCAGCAGGCTTTTCAGGCAGGTTTTTACTGCCATTACCATTCTCTGACGATTTTATTAATTGAGCGACTTTCATCAAATGAACTCTTTTCTTTTGGGATGGCTCAATGTCACTATTATTTGAAATCTCCTTAGCCAACTCTATATTCTGGTTAGGCTCAAGCCCCATGTCCAACCCTGTTTTTATCATCTCATTTAAGATACTTTCATTTGTTTTTTTATCATTTGCTCTTTTATGTTCACGAGCTGCTTCTCCAAACAGTTGAACTTGTTCATCAGAACTTAAAATATAGTCATTAAGGGATAGCCACTCAGCCTTTAAATCTTTAAACTTTTTCATTTTTTCTGTATTACCTGTTTTTATGGCATTTATATAAGGCCTAATTAGCTTCAAATTCTCTTCCGCAGCCTTAGATATTAATCTTTCCGAGATTTCATCCTCTTTAGAAGCAATTGCCTTCCATTGAGTATGCATAAATAGTTTTATCGCAATATCAATTATTCCTTGAGACTCCTCATATAATTTATCTTTTAGCTTATCAGTGATGGGTGTATATTTTTTTAACCATTGATAATCCCAAATTGAATTAAGTATTAAATCCCATTCTTTTTGGTTTATAATTCGATCCAGAATCATATCACCCATTCCACAAGCTCTTCTAGCCTGCGCAAATTTATTTTCGAATAAATAAAGAGCTTCAAAAGTTCCCACCATTACGACTGGTAATCCAATTATATTAACTAGTCTGGTAAAGAAATTTAATGCCTTTTTTTCCCCTCCGCTTTTGGCTAAGCTTAGATTTTGTATTTCATCAATAACCAAAACACCTAAACCATGTAACGAAGCAATATGAGCCATGTCAGGCATCAACGAGTCTACAGTGGATCTGCTATTTACCATTGTTTTCTCATAATCTGTTCCCAATATTTTGTCCAGTGAATGAAAAAAGTCTATACAAAGACTTTTAAGAGAACCGTCAGTAGGACAATCTAATTTTAACCAAACAACTTGTTTTAAATATCCAAACCCTTCAATGTGTCTATGTTTTATAACTTGGGGATAAAGTAGTAAAGTCTTTTCAATCGAAGTAGATTTCCCAATTCCACTAGGACCGATAATCGCAAATCCGGAAGCGGATGATTTTAATTTAAAACCTTCTTCTATTTCCTTCCCGGATGAGAATATCTCTTTAAATCCTTTATTAAAATTCATTTTGTAGTTAATATCTTTGGGATTTCTACCCTTGTACCCATCTCTAATCATTACTGAGAACCGATTGAATATGTCTAAATGAACTGGTAAAGGTTGTATTAGGTTATTTAGTTGATATATAGCATGCATCCGCATATTATCGGGCCAAAACCTTTGGTTTTCATCAAACGAAGGATATTGCGCAAAGGCTTTTATTATATCTTGGACCTCCAGGATATCTGGGAGAGTCTCAATTAATGGATTTCCCTTATAATCCGGAATCAATTGTTCTTTGTATTCAGCCTGGCATTGAATACCCATTAATATTGGTCTGTTTATAGAAGGCTCATTTTTGGGCATTATTTATGTTCCTCCTGCTCAGGTAAGAATTAAATAAATTAAACAAATCTTCATTTTCAAGATCCTGAGCATTAGAAGATGATACTTTATCATCCTCTAAACTCTTTTCATTAGAAGCATAAATAGCACCTTTTTCTGTATCCCCAAGAACCCAACTTGATTCTGACCTTTCTCTCTCTTTTTCGTCCTTTTTATTTTCCTTTACTCCTTTTAGCAACTCTCTATCGGAATATGTATCTCCTCTTATAACCTCTGTCTTTTCAATTCCCTCCTTCACTGTCTTGTGTATCTCTACGTTTAATGCAGCTTTAATATTATTGATTTCTGTTTTTGCAATAAAGTTATTAGCCTCAACAGTTAAATGGGTTAATTCTACTTCTTCATCATATAAATTTGAATAAGCACTATATTGAGGCAATATTTTGCATGCAATATATTCAAATGTTTCTTCCTTTAATATATAAATATACTCCATGTTCCGCGGATCATATGATATTGGAACCTTCCATCTCTTTTGTCTAGCCTTAACAAACCAACCGGCATCTTCAACTTCAGCAGAGGTATAACCAATTTTCTTTTTATTAAAGAAGATACCATTATCATGTGTAACAGTAGCAGTTCCTCTTGGCATTAAAGCAAGTCTAATTTGTTCTTTTGTCTTAATATGGATTCCAACAAATCGATTTTGCATTCCCCAATTCCACAAGTTTAAAGGAGTTGGAACCAAATTTTGCTCTAACATGTCTCTATCCAATGGATAATTATCAACTATAGAATTGTTATAATCTAAAACAAGCAAAATCATTATTTTAGTGAACTCTTTAATTGTGAGTACTGCATTTAATCGGGAATCCTTTTCTCCTCGTTCTTTAACTGATTTTTTTACAGCTCCAGGGATTATCGGCTTACTTTTATTATTCATAATTCTAAAATGCTGTTCTATAAAAGGCTTAAAATCACCTCTGTATGGAGGGGTGTTGTCTGGTCTAACCCCTAGCATATCCTTTAACCTGTCAGCATTGTAACTTTCAAATTCTCCTCTATCAGCAGTAAAGCTTTTCGGCAGATGCATACAAGGCCACTCATCTGGAGTAATCTTTATCCCAAACCTTTTACAAAACTCAACTTTGTCAGTGCTTGCATTTTCAAAAGCTAGCATTCCTCCTACCCAGCTTGCATTTTCAGTTCCAATATATAAGCCAGAAATCATTCTACTGAACACGTCTTTTACATAATAAATTATTGGTTTTCCTATTGGTTTCCGATTAATGGAATGTACTAATTGGAAGTCCCCCACTGTTGCGTCAATTTCATAGACAGCTCCAGGACCCGATGCACGCAAACCTGCATTACCTACAGCTGCCCTTTTTGTTAAGTTAAAGTTTCTTTCCCCTTCCCTTTTTATAAGGATATCCTTTAAGTTTCTTTCCTTATAAAAATAGTATTTGAATTGATCTAGTGTAGGTAATTCCTCTTCAGGAGGGATAACTGGTATCCACTCTCCAGCTTTTTCCTCATAGCCAATATTGAAAAACTGTTCGATCATTTTGTCATAGGCGTATTTAAGAGGGTTTTTTCTAGTATCACTATAATGGAGTTTTATTGCTAGCCTAAAAATCCGTTTCATTTCTTCATCAATATTGACACCTAATTCCATTTTCAGAACTTGTGCTATTTTTCGTTTTCTGCCTCTTTTTTTCCCAGTTTTAGACTCCCTATCCTTTCCAGGAGCACCACATTTCGAAAAGTGAGGGAGCAATCCATTTATCGTTTTGCCGCTTTTCCAATACCTTCTCAAGTCGTTATTTATCGTTTTTGAATAGTATCCCTTGTTTTTAATAAGTTCACCTATCATCTCTTTTCTTTCTTTATCTAAGTAGATATTTGGCTCGAGATCCACTATTTCTTTTATTCTTTTCCAAGCTTCATCTCTTAATTTTTTGTCCTTCTCCTTTGGTTCCTTCACACGTTTTTCCATTAAATATGGATCATAATTTAGAATTCTTGCACTACAGTTAGATATAGCTTCGACGATAAATTCGCATGGCTGCCATTTTGGTTTGGGTTTCTCCTCCATAATGTTGATAGTTACACACTCATTAGTATTTTTAGCAATCCATAAGACTCTTTCGATAGACACACATTTCCCACTATCATCTTTAAACTCAATCAAAGTATTTTCAAATAGTTGATCCATACATTCACCTCTTAAATAGCTAAACCAGTGCCTTATTCATCTCAAATTGAATTGGTTTAGATGGATTTATCTTAGTAAACATATCCGTTTTCCATTGTTTTGTTGCAAGCATATGCTGCACTATAAACATCCCACAACCAATACTCATACCAACCTTCTTATCAAATTCATTTGTAATTCTTGCAAGTGGTTTATCCGTAATGATAAGTTCAGTAAACAATGATTCTGCGAGTGCATCTATAAAAGTTATGTCTAAATCATTCGGAGCAAAATCAAGGTATACCGCATTATGAATCCATTCAATATTATGTACTAATCCTTTTGGAAGGTCTTTATCTGTAACCACCTTCCAATCAATACCTTGTTCATCATAAAATTTCTTTTCAATGGCAAACTTTTCAACCGTTCTCCTAGTAAGTTTACTAGAGGGCTTGACAGTCCTTGCACAAAAAGATTCATCAATATCTTTTTTTAATTTCAAAAAGAAATCTGTTGTAATTGGTGTATATTCTTTGGTTTCCGGATCCCTGGGGTGTGATACTCCTAATTCTTCAGCAATTTCTATCGTTCGCTCCAAAGGTAATAGGGGGTATTGTTCTCTAATATCTACTACGGAATCTGCCCAGTCTAAAACGTAGAAATAATGTAACTCCAATCTAGACAATAAATGATGTATCCTTCCAACTGTCCAACTTTTTTCTCTAGAAACTACACCATTTGAAGGGACGTCATGTATTGTAAGCCATGGTCTATATTCTTTACCTTCACCTTGACCTCTGCCCTCTCTTATCCATTTATGATATTTTTTTTCGGTCATCCCTCTTTTTCGTTTCGGCATCTTGCCCCTCCAAATTAAGATTCTTTTGAATATTCTCGACATACCCTTTTTTTTATAAGGCAAACTTAACTTAACAAGATTTTTATATACTTTTTTATAAACTCCGTTTCCTTTTTAATCCCTGCCTCTCTCTTAAATCGCCACTTAGAGAGTTCAATTTCCTCATTCCAATTTTCAAAAACCCAATTGATTCTTCTGATTTGATACTCTTCTGTTGACTCTACAAAGCTGTTTATCACTTCTTGAGTTCTTGGTAACTTCTTTAGTGAATACTCAAGTAAGTTGGGATTCTCTAACCTTCTGCTGATTTCTGCTCTCGTTACCCTAATTGGCTTCCCTGTATATTTGAATATATTATCAATTGCACTTCTTACTGGTCCTAATATTTTGCCATCAATTGATAACCAATTGACCCTTTGGTTTTTTCTTGATTTTTTTGAATCACAGGGCAAAATGGAATATAACCACTCTCTATTGTTTCGATAATGCCATATAAAATCTTTTGGATTCTCTCGACGTATAATAGTACGTGTGGGAAATTTATGATTACTAATACTACTTAATAGACTTTCTATTCTTTTTTCTAATTCAATTGGTGTTGGCGTTTTAATAGCAGTTAAATCTAAAACTTTATAGGTTGAATATCTTATCATTGTCTTAGAATCAACCCCTAACCTTCTAGCCTTTTCTCTTAAAGACAATTCAGGGTTTTTATAAATTTTTTTACACCTATCTATCCAAGCTTCCCCGAAACAATGGACCCTATCTTTTTTAAACTTATCTTCCCTTGTTTGATCCGGCCCTTTCCTTGAGTAAGTAAATCCACAGCTACAACTGAAAATACCGATAGGAAGGTTAGTTTGACTACAGTAATGTAATTTATAATCACTTATAATTGGTTTTTGAAAATGATCCGCAGCTGGGTTCAGACAGAACCAGGGGCCTTCTCCAAACGGGTATAACTCCTTTTTATTATCTAATAGAAGGTTCATATCAGAATCTAAAAATAATATTAATAATATATGCCGAATTGGATGGCACGTTACCCTTGGTTTTCTTAACAATTTGTGTAACCAAGTATCTGTTTCTTTTTGAATATAACTCTCAAGTAACGACAAAAGGTCACTACCAAATAAATTATTAAAATCGGTGATTAAATCCTTAAAGCGTATATTACCTTTTCGAGTTAGATAACCCTTTTTTGAAAGAAGGACCTTATAAACACTTCTAATTGCTTGCGGCCCTATTGAAGGGATCTCTTTCCTCAATAATTCAGATGCCAAATTTGTTATTTCTAACATGAACTTATTTGGGATATTAGTAGTACTATTTGATTTAAAATATTTATATTCTTTGATGACTTCTTCCAATGTTATTAAAGTATGTTTTCTACCTTTACCTGAATAATTAATTGTTGATTCTAACAACAATTTTTGATGTTTATAGCAATAAATTATTCCAGGTAATTGATGCTCTCTGTGCCAATACATTTCTCCATAAATCAATTTATCATCTACAATACAGTCCTCACAAAAACGAAGGTTTCTGGGTGCCGAAATTCCGTAAGACATTAAACCAATTGTTCCATGAACATTATGACTACATGAATTATCGAGCATTAATTCACAGACCTTTTCTACTCTCTCAACCGGTAAGAATGGCTTATAAAAAGGAAACAAGGTATGTTTTTGTAATAAATAATCATAAGTAACAATATCACTTGGTATTTGCTTTAATAATTTTTTAATATTACTGGGAAAATCTATTGATGCTGTAAGATTTCTGTTTCCAAATAATATTTCCATTGATGTCTTTTTAGCTTTTAAATTTGTTTTTTTCTTATATCTCGCACAAGCACTATACAAAATTTCATCTGGATATAAGTTAGGAAAGTAACTAATCATGTTCATCCTCCAATAAAAAAATTCTTTATTAAAATATCCGATATCGGATATTTTATGTAACTTGTTTGGTAAATAAAAAAAGAAAAACTCGTTTCTGAATTGGCGAGTTTTTCTTTATGCTGAATTCCATTCTTTTTGAACTAGCACACGTGAGTTATTCTTGGGCTTTTTTGTGCAATACCAGCTGAGGATTATTGTTCCAGCTTCTACCGTGCCTCGGATTTCCCTTTTTAGTTAAGTCCCCTACTCTAAAAAGGTTTTTATCAGTTAACATATGTAAGACTGATTTAATTCGATTATTAACAATTTTAATATCAATTCCCTTACAATCACCATAAGCTATAATAATCTGATCAACTGAACTACAAGCTTCTCTAATCCAGAAATCATTTAATGGACTATTTAATAATGATGCTTCCACTTTAGATAAATGCTCAGACTTTGGATCCACATATGAGAATAGATTTAAGCAATATACAACTTCAAATGGCGTGGCTGGGTTTTCATAACACCAGGTAAGAACTTTTCCAATTGTTGAATCAGCATTCCATTTACTTATTCCTTTTTTTGTAGGACCAGCTTTTGCCCCATTCATTTGGATTACTGCTACACTTCTACCACCATGTGGCTTTTTAGTTTTAAACTGGAGTAAAAATCGGTGTAATCCCACGTCTGGTATATAGCCCTGTGGCTCCACATTTATTAAATTGTAATAATGTTTAACTTTTGACATATTTATTTCCTCCCTAAATATTATTAATGTATAGAGAGATCTTTAATGATTAGAATAAGAAAAAATAAATGTTTAAATTAATTTAATGTGAAGTTTAGGTATTTTTTTCAAAATATATGGGTAAAGCCCCTCTATACTGGGCATGAATAAAATTAAGGTAGAAATTAAGGTAATATAGAGGAGTTTAAACTACCACTGTTGAACTATTATATTTAAATCAATTAAAAAAAGTTTATTACATTTTGTAATTCATGTTTGTGTTTACAAATCAAGTTTGTTAATATTTGTATATACCTTATACAATAGGGAGTGATCGGTATAATGGTGCATCCTTTTGTTTTTTTTGGTGGTAAACACTATCAAGAAAACGAAGCACATGAAATACTGAATAATTTTTTTGAACAAATACTTGAGTATTTTACTAATAATCTTGGAGTAGATGTCAAAAATTATTCGAACATAAATGAATTAGTAAATTCTCAACCTGAAGATAATAATGCTGATTATTTTTGGAGTTGGATGAAGAATTCAGGATTAGATTTAATTAATAAAGTTCTTTGTAATAAACTTTCCCAGTCAGAGGAATTTTTAGACTTATTAGATCATAGAGTTTTTGTACTTGAAATGGATATTGATTCAGGAATAAAGGGTAATGTTTATCACTCTTTCGCAGAAAGTTTAAAGGTTATTTCAGAAGCACAAGAAACATTTAATCAGACATCCGCAGCTACTCAGGTTACAATCACTAATGGAACCAAAATAACCGAAGTTATTAAGGTAACCGCCCATCCTTCAACGGATTTCATCTGGGTAAATGCTTATTTAAATGAAAATTTAGGTCAATCTTGGAATAATCCTGCTGAAACTCAGCGGGATTTTTGTTATTATATGGGTGAGGAGTGATTAAATGGAACAAACAGAGGAATATAAACTATACGTTACTTCTAAGACTAAAATACAAATGGTTGAAGCTACGTTAGAAGAACTACATACTAAAAAGTTTTACGAATTAGATGAGGAATGTGTAACGGAGATACAATTTGGAACCCGGATTGAAATTGCGGATGAAGAAAATGCAGTAGCATTTTTAAAAACCGACATAAAAGTATCAAATAGGGAAGTAAAAGAACCAGGGGTCATGATAACAGTTATATACAAAGGAAGGTTCGAATCAAAAGAAACTCTGGATCAATTCCAATTTGAAACATGGATAGACCCACAAGTGGTTCCACAGTTACTCCCTTATACCCGGGTTTTAATATCTAACCTTACTAATTTACTAGGAGTAACCCCTCCTGTTAATCTACCAACTATTGATATTTTAGAAACAATTAAAGCCAATGATCCACCAGGTAATGAAGATGGGAAAGATAATGGTGAATAAAATTACTTTTTCTCCTTCTGACTTTCCAAATCCGGGTCTTGAGCCGGTTGCAGATCAAATTGCCTCATTTCTTTTCAAATATAAAAGTAAGTTCGGTGACTTTTGTGAATTAATGAGATTCAGTGGTAATTGGAGTATCTCTAACTATAAAAGCCAACTGCAAAAATGGGAATCTAGTATAATAGGGCGACGTGGGAGAAAGAATGCTGCACCCGACACACTCCAACTAATTGATTTATGTCACACCTTTTTTTCAATTTGTAGTAGCGATGACGAATTGAGGAAAATGCGTGGGTTAGTTCCTGAAAAGTTAATTGAAAAGGTTTTCAGTTTAAGATATAATGGGAGACCGCATAATATAGGTTATGGTGTTATCGTCAATGTTAATGGACAACCGGTCCGATATCAGTGTAGCAACCCATATGATCACGGCGCTGAGGATAGTGACAGAAACCGCCAAACTGTAGATGCTGGAGCTTGGGATGGTAATATAGGTGAATTTGCTGAAATTAAATTCCGACCAGAAGCGTTTCACACGAAAGATATTAAATACTTGAGAACTCTCGCCCAGCGTTTGGTATCCGATAAAATTGATTATAAGATATTTTTAATTTGCTTTGATGATAAAAACCTCACAGCCGAACAATTAAAGAAACTCCACTTATGGACTGAAAGTGAGTTTATATTAATTGGTCGTAATGAAGTTTTTGATTTACAGCAGTCGTCCTATGCAGCATAAGATGGTTTTTTTAAATAATAAGCCTTATTCCAATATAAGTTTGGAATAAGGCTTATTATAATTTATTATCCTGTTTTTACTACTGCAGATTTTCTTAATGAATGGACCACCTTGACGATATCATCAACCGTATTATCATCAAATAATCCATATACCCCCTCATGATGAAGAGTATCAAAAGGTTGATCCAATAGTTTGCCAGGCTCTAGAACTCCATTCACGCTTAGATAATCAATTATCAAATTGATGAAATTGATTTGATTTGAGTTCAAGTTGGTTCTCTGCAGTAGATCAGCAAACGCCTCTTGTGCTGCAATTCTATCAAGTCCAACTAAGCCCCGTACAAAAATCCCAAAAGAATTTTCATCTCCGGCAGAAAACTCCTTATTAAATTGTTCTTTTGTACCGACCTGCTCTTTCTCAAGCATGTCTGCAAATGATTCAATATCAGTTAAGGTAATTGGTCTGTTTCTCTTAAGTTTTTCAATAGCAATATGATCCTGATGTTTTTTAACATAGTCGCTGATATGCGATTTATAGTCCTTAAAGTTCCCAAATGAAGGTAATTCCCCATCAAATATTATATCTTTCAGCTGATCCTCAAAGTTAGTATGAACAATTACCTTCTGTTCCTTATCAAGAAGGCGGATTAGCTCTCGAATAATTTTCCGAATCTCATTCAACTCAATTGCTGAAGTTCGCTCGAAGAAACGAATGTCCATAATGTCCTTTAATACTTCTATATGATCAGCAACCTGGGGAATAATTCTCTTATTATACAGAGCTTCCGCAATAGTTTTGAGCTGCTTCTTTTTTGCATCTGCTCCCGGGATAATAGCAACACCAAGAATAATGCGTTGAAGCCTGACATGAAGCATGTCTACACGTTTCTTGTCTTCTGGCTCCGAATCATAAACCAGCCTTGCGAATCCATCCTCATCTGTTAAGGCATTCACTTCTGATTCTTCTAGACGCTCCCAGCTTTCAGGTTGCCTGAATTTTACTAAAAGAGGCAGATGCTTTCTTAAAGCGAAATGATGTTCGTCCATTGAATTGAGCTGGCGTGTTATGACCCCAATCAGCTCGTTTCGAATATCTTCGTATGTCTCTCCTGACCCATATAGCTCTCGTACCAAATGGACTCGTTCTCGAAATAATTGACCGGTCAAGTGAAGCGGTAATGGTTTAGCTTCCTCTTTTTTACCAAACTTAAAGTATTCAACGTTACCGCAAAGGTCAAATAGCAGGGCATGAGTTTTATCTTCTCCAGGACCGAACAAATCCTCCCGAAGCCGGGTTCCACGACCAATCATTTGCCAGAACTTCGTCAATGAAAAAACTGGCTTAAACATCACAAGGTTAACAACTTCAGGAACATCGATTCCTGTATCCAACATATCAACAGATACAGCTATATGTGGCTCTTTTTCCTCGATTTTAAAGTTTTCAATGAGTTGGTCGGCATAAGGTATTTTATAGTGGATTTCTGCCGCAAACTTTCCTTTTAAATGAGGCATCATCTCATCAAAAACATTAACGATGAGTTTTGCATGTTCATTGTTCCTGGCGAATATGATTGTTTTCCCTAGCCTGTCTCCACCTTCAACCTTAATGCCGTGTTCAAGGAATACCTCTATAGCGCGGCGGATTGTATCCTTGTTATAAAGGAATTGGTAAACTTCTTCCTTGCTAACCTTTTTATCCTTTTTGTGGGGGATTACCTTTTTGTCATACTCTTCTTGTTCCTCAGGCGATAATTCATCCCGATCAATACCTTCATGCAAAAATTTGAAAAATACCGACACAGGTTTTACGGGAACAAGGTTTTTATCTTCAATGGCTTGTTCATACTCATAAGCGAAGGTAGGGATATTTTTCTGTAGCCCAAAGAAATTATAAGTATCATGCTCTACATCGGATTTTGGAGTCGCAGTGAGTCCCATCAAGAGAGAATCGAAGTATTGAAAAACCTGTCCAAACTTATTGTAAATGGACCTGTGTGCCTCATCTACTATGATTAAATCAAAGAATCCAACACTGAACTTTGGATTAACACCAGGTTGAATGAAACTCATCATGGTTTGGTAAGTAGAGAAATAGATACGTGCGGAAGGGTCATCTTTATCCTCAAGCAAGTTACAAGTTGTAACGCTTGGAAGATGCTTTTTAAATTCCTTTGCCGCTTGTTTTACAAGCTCCCTACGATCAGCAAGAAAAAGCGCATTCTTTACCCATCCAGCTCGCTTCAAGAGATCAACCATTGCGATAGCAGTTCGGGTTTTACCGGTACCTGTTGCCATAACAAGCAGAGTACGGCGGCGTCCCTGTTCATACGTTTCTGCTACCCTTTTTATCGCTTCAATCTGATACAAACGACCTGCAATCATGGAGTTTGTTTTATATTCAGAAGTGTCTTTTCTTTCAGTTCTCTTTTGTAATGCCCATTCAAGATCTGATTTTGAATAAAAAGAAGCGATTTCCCTCGGAGGATAAAATGCGTCATCCCATATCCATGTTTCGTATCCATTAGTAAAAAACATGATTGGGCGATGACCATATTTCTTTTCGAGAAGGTTCGTATAAAGTAAAGCCTGATTTTTACCCTTCTGGGAATCATGCACTGTGCTCTTAACCTCGATGACTGCTAAAGGCAACCCATTATCTGCCCATAAAACATAATCGCAAAAACCAAAACCGGTCCTATTTGGCATTCCTTCAACTTCAAATTCTCTTACATTATGACCATGAGGGTTCCATCCGGCTTCTCGAAGCATAACATCTATTATGAGTTGTCGGGTCCGGGCTTCATTTTCAGGAGTAAATTTAATTTTAGGCTTTAATGATTTGTTTGTCAGTTCATCAATCTTTATTTTGAGTTTCGCGTTTTCTTCTTCAATTTTTTGGATTTTCGCATCTTTCTCGGCGATTCGTTTTTCTATCTTTTGGAGATGGTCCGTTGAATCATCAGCCTTCTTTGTACTAGTAGGTATAAGTTTAGGATTAAATTTTAAATCCTCAATAGGTTTAGTAAGATAATAGTCTTGAAGCCAATCCAAAAATACAAATAAATGCTCGAAAATCAGAAGTGACTGATCTGATTTCAAAGGGGAATCATCATGAACTGCAATATTCCCCATTCGAATAATCAATTTTATTGGATGAAAAAGACCCGGGGATATTGTCTCTTGAAAAGATTTTGTATGAACAAGATCGCCGAGCATGTATTTTTCCTTTTCAGGGTACTCAAGATAACCATCGGTACTGTACATCCACCGGACGGCACGCTCCAGTGCCGCGCGACAGTAAAACAAAGATGTACGAGGGTTTGCATGTACATTTGATTCCGCCTCTGATGCATGTTCATGTAGTGTTTGCCATTGCGGATAGTTTTTTAGAAAATCAACATTTAATGGCATGTTCATTCACCTGGTTTTCCTTTAATTTAAGTCGTCCGGTAAATGCTTGATGTAAAAGTGAATTAAAAAACAAATCAATATTATTAAGTTGAAGTTGATTAATTTCTTTTGTTTTATTGATTTCCCATATCAGACTTTTGAATTTTTGTTGTAGCTTTAATGGAGGTATGGGAATTTCAATACTTTTCATAATTCCAACATTTATAATCCCCATAGTTCCACCGTGAGAATTATGCTTTAAACGATTTTGAAAACTTTCATTTTCCATCATGCATTTAAAATATTCCGGAATAATTTTTTGTGCATTCAAACTTATTTTCATTAAACGTGGGTTTATAATACCAGGTTGGAAACTATCAGGTACAACCGATACCTTTCCAAAAGTACCAACCAGAGATATTAAAATATCACCTGGTTTAATTTCATAAGCTTGAAGTTCTTTAAACTTAGCATCATCAATATAATAATCACCGTATTCAAAGTCATTTCTAATTACTTGTTCTTGTCCATATATTTTATAACCTTGCGCAACATAAAATTCTTTTTTCAAAGCTGACCCAAATGGTCCAGCTTTTATTGCATACTTCCCTCCAGAAGACACTGACTGAAGTGTATGTTTTTCCCACTGTTTTGAATTAATGACAGGATCTCCGAACATATCTATAAACGTAGAATGAATTAGTTCATCTAATTTGCTTATTATTGTTTTCCTCTTTATTAAAATATTTTCCGCCTCAGTTAAAGCTTCAACAATTTTATTTTGTATTTCTAAAGGTGGAATAGGTACAACTAAGTCCTTCAAAAACTTAAAATGGCGATTATATCCTGTATCAGGGATTTTTATATTTCTTAAAAAATAATACAAATAATTTGTATTATAATAATCGCTTTTTGCTTTTAAAACCTTTACACCATCTGCACCTAATACAAATTTCCTGTCAAAGTATTTTAAAATTCTAGTGTGATCTCCAAATATTATGAAAGGGGGATCAGATTTAATAAGAGTTTCTGCCTTATTTGTAAATCCAGCAATCATTTCTTTTCCTTGATCAATTATAGGAAAAGAACCTTCCGGTAAATATTCACTCTTGTTGATTTTAACATTACCTGAACTGACGTCTGTAAATACATCTTTAAAATTTTTTAATTCCCAATTTTCAGGGAGGCTATTAAAAGAAGATATATCTTGGAATTTATTATAACTCATTCTAAACTTCCTCCCAATTTTTCTAAGCCGAATTGAATTTCTTTTTGTAACTCAATTATTTCTTGAAGAAGGAGTTTAGGGGAAGTATATTTTATTTCTTCATGAATTATTTCTTTATAACGATTAATACTTAAATCGTATTTATTATTACGGATTTCATCCAAACCAACAAAGAAAGACTGTTCCGTACGATTCCGTTCTTTTTCATTATCTAGGTTTTTGAATCTGGTGATAATATCAGGAATATTATTGTTTTCATGTTTAGTTAAATCTAGTTCTCTACGGTGATCATCAAGGGTGTAACCATCAGCGACCATATCATAAAACCAAACCTTATCCGTTCCACCGATGCTTGTCTTCTGGAATATCAAAACAGCAGTTGAAACACCCGCGTAAGGTTTGAATACGCCAGAAGGCATGGAAATAACAGCTTCAAGTTTATGATTTTCAATAATTTCTTTTCGGATTGCTATGTGTGCAATTGAGGAACCAAAAAGAACACCGTCCGGAACAATAACAGCACATCGACCCCCGTTTTTAAGTATTCGAAGCATAAGAGCTAGGAACAAAAGTTCCGTTTTCTTCGTTTTTACTTTAGCAAGTATATTATCGGCTACCTCGCTGTAATCAAGTGAACCCTTGAAAGGTGGATTTGCCAAGACCAAAGTATAATTATCTTCTTCGAGATTACTTTTGGACAAGGAATCTTTATATTCCATATGTGGATCTTCAATTCCATGGAGCATAAGGTTCATACTCGCAATACGGAGCATGGTTTGATCTGTATCGAAACCATAAAACATCGATTTTTTATATTTCTCCTGAAGCTCCTCATTTCCAACTTTAACAAATAGTTCATTACGATAATGCTCAGTAATATACTCTGCAGCAGTTACCAAAAATCCCGCAGTTCCAGCAGCCGGATCAACAATCTTATCTGCAAGTGAAGGCTGCATAAGCTCGACCATCATCTTAATGATGTGCCGTGGTGTACGGAACTGACCATTTGTTCCAGAGGTTGATAATTTTGAAAGAAGGTATTCGTATAAATCTCCCATAGTGTCCTTATTCTTGTCCTTCATTTCATCAAGCAGCTTATCAATTGCTGTGACTACACGCTGTAATAACTGTGGAGTCGGGATGATAAAGACTGCATTAGCTAGGTGCTTTGCAAACTTGGAGTCTTCTCCGCCTAGTTCTTTCATATGCTTAAATGCTTCATCTTTAACAATGTTGAACATTTCTTCTGCGTCAGTTTTATTTTTGAAATTGGACCAACGCAAATGACTATCCTCTTCTTTGAAAATTGGGTTAGCTATTTTACCGCCATTTAATCTCGCACGGCGTTCCTGTTTTATTTGTTGTTCATCCAGCTGTTTCATAAAAAGCAAATATGTAATTTGCTCGATGACAGACAACGGATTTGTAATACCGCCTGTCCAAAAAGTTTCCCATAAATTATCTACTTTATTTTTAAAATCACCAGTAAGCATTGTTCTCCCCCAATTAATAATACTAAAATACCTATCCTTTATTTTACCATAAAAGACTTTAGCAGAATGCTAAGTCCCAAAAATTGTAATCCATTAGATCTTTACTTTTTTCTTTTTTTCCGCTATCTTTTGCTGAATATATAAGTCAATTTCGCTAAAGTCCTCATGCCAGAATAAGTTTGTGTATGTATTATTCGGTGCTGGAATCAAACTTGTGAAATACCTTATGTTTTCTTCCGATCCAACTAAATAAGTTGGGATATCTGGTTTTGAACAAAACGCAGAATGACCATTAAACAATACATTTTTAGCAACAATAGTTGAAGCTAATGGGTTAAGATTAGGTGAAGATGCAATTTGTGCCAAAAGTTGGGTTGCCCCAAGAATGTAATCGGAGTTTATATAATTGCCAGCTGATCTATATCCTGCAGGGGCATATTTCCACCCCGTTAACAAACTCCGCTGGTAAGCCTTTACTAACATTGTTTTATATCCCTTATTAACTCTAGAAGCGAACGAGAATGAATTATAGGAATATGCATTTGCCAGGGCTTCCTCTAATGGGTCATGTGCATGTTCCCCGAGCCCGATTATGTCTTTGTATGCAGATTTACGATACTTTATGTAAAACGGGTATGGTTCATAATCTGACGAGGAGATTACCTCTAATGTAGTTGCTGCAGATTCAACCATATGATGAAAAAATTCATGGTGAAATATTTGATATGTAATATATCCCAATAGAATATCTGGAGAAAAAAGAATTCGGTCTTGCCCAAGCCGTTTTACTATAGACTCGTAATAATTTAGGATTTTATCGATTAATAAATATATTCCCCAATCATCAGAAGGAGTGTAATGAAAAGGTCTATAAAACGCTAGAGCATTTGGAGAAATTAAGGATGAATTAATACGATATAAAAAACTTGGATCATTAACTTGTTTCCAAATATCCTCCTTTTTCCCCCCCGATAATTTAGTATTTGGATGCAACTGCTTAGCTTTATCTACTATTGTTTTTATTTCTGTTCGTGTTTTCTTTTTGTCCCTTTTGACCGAAACCCCCAAAAGCAAATTTTCTGCTGGAACATATTCAGAACCGTTTCGTATTAACAGCTTTCGCCCAAATCCTGTTAAATTATTATCGTTTATCCATGAAATACATCCATCTATTAATGGTTTCTTACCAATCCTTATTTCATCAAATTCTTCTTGATAAGCCTCTGTGTAATCCCACAATCCGACTTGTTTTACCAATTCTAACCTCTCCTAATAATTCTCTAAATGGTCAAATTCACTCGTAGTATCAACATTTTTCAAATCTGCACTTGATAATTTATCATCATGATTATTTGTGCTTTTAGCCAGTGGACGACTTTAGTAGAATATCTAAAAAGATTCTCTTAAGGTTGACACTCTCTACAAAGCCATTCAAGCTGTCCAAATCCTGCATGGAATGATTCTAGTTTTTCATTTTGCTCATATTTCCCACAACTATCGCACGAAGAATACCCCTCTAAACATTCAGAACACATTGCTACTTCAACTTCCCAAAATGTATCTATTATCCCAATACCTACCTTTATATTGGTACTTCCACAATTCGAAAAATTTCATTGTTTGACCTCCAGTGTGTTGTATTAAAATAATTCTATACTATGTTAATTTACCCCTTTATAAAATACCTTTTTATATTGTTAAACGTGTTCAAAAAATTAGCTGTTTTTAATAATTTCCAAATAAAAAACGCCGGTTAAACCGGCGCTATCATTTTTGTCTTTATTGGTTAGTACACGACTTTATTGTCCAGTACATTTACCCAAATACTACGATAAAACATTTCATCTCAACAATCAGATTAATCCTATTCCAATTAAAAAAGCTTGTAGAACTATCTAATATTCTAGACTGTATCTACAAGCTTTTATACTAGTAAAGGGATTAAAGGACTCACTAATAACTCGTTATACCTCTAATCATCAAATAAAATATTTAAGTCAACATTAAATACTTTCCTAAAAGTTTTCAATGTTTGATAAGAGGGATAGCATTTATCTTTTTCTATATCGCTTAAAGTTCCTTGCGAAATTCCTAATAACTCGGCAAATTCAGCTTGGGTATAAAAATTTTCTTTACGAATTACTTTTATACGCTCACCAATTGAGACCATTAAAATACTCCTTATAAGGAATGTTTTAGGTAAATATAAAATAACCGATTATATTTTTCGATTACCAACTTTAATTATTAATAACCAACTATATTTTTCGATTACCGACTTTATTTTGCACAAACATCTGAAGAGGCTTAATTCCAATGTTATTCAACCGTAACCGACTTAGCCAGGTTACGTGGCTTATCTACATCGCAGTCGCGGTGCAGTGCTGCGTAGTAAGAAATCAATTGCATTGGTATTACAGAGATAAGAGGTGTTAATAGGCTGTGCACTTCTGGAATGACGAAACGGTCCTCGTCTGTTTCCAGTCCTTTCATGGAAATGATGCACGGGTTAGCTCCGCGGGCAACGACTTCTTTAACGTTTCCACGGATGCTTAGGTTAACAAAGTCTTGAGTTGCAAGGGCGATGACTGGTGTGCCTTCTTCAATCAAAGCGATTGTTCCGTGCTTCAATTCTCCGCCTGCAAAGCCTTCAGCTTGGATATACGAAATTTCCTTTAGCTTTAACGCGCCTTCAAGGCCTACGTAAAAGTCGATTCCGCGTCCGATGAAGAATGCGTTTCTTGTTACAGTCAGGTATTCGCGAGCGATGCTTTCGAATTCTTCTTTGTCATCACAAAGAGCTTCCATAGCAGTTGCGATAATACCTAATTCCTGTACAAGATCAAAGTCCACTTCATGGCCAAGGCCGCGAGCTGTAACTTCAGCAAGGATTGCAAGAACAGCAAGCTGTGCTGTATAAGCCTTTGTTGAAGCAACCGCAATTTCAGGACCTGCATGAAGCAATAATGTGTAATCAGCTTCACGGGAAAGTGTAGAACCAGGAACATTCGTAATTGTTAGAGCTTTATAGCCCATTTCCTTCACCTGAACGAGAACCTGACGGCTGTCCGCAGTTTCACCGCTCTGTGAAATGAAGATGAACAATGGCTTTTCAGAAAGAAGCGGCATGTTATAGCCGAACTCACTTGAGATATGAACTTCAACAGGAACCTTCACCAATTTTTCGATGAACTGTTTTCCGACAAGGCCAGCGTGGTATGAAGTACCCGCAGCAATGATGTAGATGCGGTCTGCTTCCTTCATCGCAGCGACGATGTCAGAGTCGATTTCAAGCGCGCCCTGGCCATCCTGGTAGTTCTGAATGATTTTGCGCATTACAAGCGGCTGCTCGTCGATTTCCTTGAGCATATAGTGAGGGTATGTTCCCTTTTCGATATCGCTTGCGTCAAGCTCAGCTGTATAAGGAGCACGTTCGATTACTTCTCCCTCAAGGTTCTTGATCGTCACTTCGTCCTTCGTAACAAGAACCATTTCCTTGTCCATCAGTTCTACGTATTGGCTTGTTACCTGGATCATTGCCATAGCGTCACTCGCTACAACATTGAAGCCTTCTCCAAGACCTACTAGAAGTGGGCTCTTGTTTTTCGCCACAAAAATAGTTTCATCATTTTGCTCGTCAATAAGGGCAAGTGCATATGAACCATGTAAAAGTGTCAGCGTTTTGCGGAATGCGTCTTCCACGCTCAGACCTTCGTTAACGAACAGTTCAAGCAGCTGTACGATAACTTCTGTGTCTGTTTCACTTTTCAATTCAACATTTTGCAAATACTCGCGCTTTAATAGATCGTAGTTCTCGATTACACCATTGTGAACAAGAGTCAGTCTGCCAGTAGAGCTTTGGTGAGGGTGAGCGTTCACCTTGCTTGGCGGTCCATGAGTAGCCCAACGAGTATGGCCAATACCTGCATTTGCCATAACATCAAGGTCTACTGCGATGCGAAGGTCAGCAATGCGTCCTTTTTCTTTAAAAACATGCACGCCATTGCCATTGATGACAGCGATCCCCGCAGAGTCATAACCTCTATACTCAAGCTTTTCAAGACCTTTTAATAAAATCTCTTTCGAGTCATTATTTCCAATATATCCAACGATTCCACACATAACTTCTTTTCCTCCTGTACGACAGGGGGCAAGAAGCCTTTTTAGGGGCCGCTTGCCCCCTTATCTCTTTTTAATTGGTTTGAGGTCTGACTTTTACATCATTACCTCTCTAGTTTTAGCATCCCCTTCTCTTTGTCCATTAAGTTGCCAAAATGTTTTAAAGAAGGAATTCGCGGCTGTGCTTTCAGCCGGGAGGCATCCGCCGAAAATTCGATAAACCTCCACCTCGTCAACTAATCCAATTATCCGATTCACAGATTAGTCCTGGCGCTTTTAAGTTTTCTATTTGAACCCCTGCCCACCTTTCAATTGGAATGGTGCTTTTGTTTTTAACAGGCTTTTTTCGAATTGATTGCTGCATTTTTGAATATATCATATGTTTGGTTAGAGAAAAGAGCCTTTTTACAAAAACAGGATTATCATACATGATACTGATGAATCCGTCAATAGAAAACAAAGGAAACTGCCTACCTGTACACTTACCCTTCACAGGCATGCTAAAACTCTCCTTCATAAATAAATATGCAAAAGGGCTTTGTTTTGTTCCGTACATCCTTAAATATGTAAAAACAAAAGGAGGTTTGCCCCTGTTCCTTATTAATGATAAGTGCGCATTTTGTACCAAATAAAAAAGCTTAAGCACCTCAACAAGGTGCTTAAGCTTGGTTTAAATCTATTCCTTCAATCCCATTTCTTCTTCAACAACCGCTGCGATACGGCCTACATATTCCTGGCAAAGCTCCGCGGAAGGAGCTTCAGCCATAACACGCACTAAAGGTTCAGTTCCGGAAGGGCGAACAAGGATGCGGCCATTGCCGTTCATTTCAGCTTCAACCTGTTCGATTACTTCTTTTACCTTTTGGTTATCTGTCACGTGATGCTTGTCTGTTACTCGAATATTTACTAGAACCTGTGGATATTTCTTCATTTCGCCTGCAAGCTCTGAAAGTGGCTTTCCTGTCACTTTCATGATGTTCGCCAGCTGCAGCCCTGTCAGAAGGCCGTCACCTGTTGTATTGTAATCAAGGAAAATGATGTGTCCAGACTGCTCTCCGCCGAGATTATAACCAGTCTTCTTCATTTCTTCTACTACATAACGGTCGCCGACTGCAGTTTGAACGCTTTGGATTCCGTGCTCTTCAAGACCTTTATAGAACCCAAGGTTGCTCATTACGGTAGAGACAACTGTCCCTTGCTTCAGCTGGCCTCTTTCCTTCATGAACTTGCCGCAAATGTACATAATCTGGTCACCATCGACGATATTTCCTTTTTCATCGATTGCAATCAAACGGTCTCCATCACCATCAAATGCTAGTCCTAGATCTGCGCCCTTCTCTTTTAAAAATGCAGCAAGTGCTTCAGGGTGAGTCGAGCCAACTCCATCATTGATGTTTAGGCCATTTGGAGATGCTCCCATCGTTGAAAGATCAGCATCCAGGTCAGCAAACAAATGTGCAGCTAATGAAGATGTTGCTCCGTGAGCGCAGTCTAATGCGATATGCAGGCCTGTGAATTCTTCATCAACAGATTGCTTCAAGTATTGAAGGTATTTTTGTCCGCCTTCGAAATAGTCATTAACCTGTCCAAGGTCTGCACCAACTGGACGTGGAAGTTCATCAACCTCTAAATCCATTAATTGTTCGATTTCAAGCTCTTGATCATCAGAAAGCTTGAAGCCATCTGGACCAAAGAATTTAATACCATTATCCGCTACTGGATTATGCGAAGCAGAAATCATAACTCCTGCTTGAGCACCAAGAGCCTTTGTTAAATAAGATACCCCCGGAGTGGAGATAACACCGAGCCTCATAACTTCCGCTCCAATTGACAATAGGCCGGCAACAAGTGCTCCTTCAAGCATATGGCCCGAAATGCGAGTATCACGGCCAATCAACACCTTTGGCCTGTTATGGTCTTTCGTAAGTACATAGCCTCCGAAACGTCCAAGTTTGAACGCCAATTCTGGTGTTAATTCACTATTTGCAACGCCGCGTACTCCATCTGTACCGAAATATTTACCCATTCTTAAAATCTCTCCTTGTTTGAAAAATTACAGTCAAATTATGCTTCTTTCTTCGCAACAGTTATATTGGCTTTTTCCTTAGCCAGTTTCCAAATAATATTTTCAGGTGCTGTCACCTTCATGTCTACTTCATGCTCTCCTTCATCCAAACCGGACACATCAATCAAGATCTTAAAATTGCCGGCGGTAAGCGGAGCAACGATATTGCTTGGACCCGTAACCGTAATGTCTGTTTGGCCATTTGAAGGGTTGAGAAAGTCAACCTCAAACTCATCGTTCATACCTTCAATCTCAATCGGGATATTTGAGATTGTTTTTTCGGATTCCTTTGTTACTCTCACTGAAACCTTTACCATCTCCGGTGAAACCTTCACGACCCCATTAGAAATGATTACAGGCAGCGTCAACTCGGTGTCATCCGTAATTTCACTGAGATCCACCTCGACCCGAACATTTTTCACTTCAGATAAAATCTCCGGAGCCGCTATGATTTCCGCTTCCTTCGTATCCGCAGTAATGGATTCAATCGTTACTCCTTCGGGAGGATTCCCTTTCCGGACGATATCGATTGGTACCTTTTTACTGGAACTCTTGACAGGAATCGTTACTTCAACCGTATCAGGTTCAACATTGACATCGAGCTTATTCATGTCTTTATCTAAAACGAGGACACTGGCCTCACGCGTTATGCTGTCAGATATTTTACCGTTCGCATTAACGGTTGCTTTTACATAAGTAATTCTATCCACGAGATCCTTCGCACCAGTAATTTGAACTTTACTTGGATTTACGGTAGGTTTTTCAGCAATATAGCCTTCTTCAACAAGATTACGGCTGTATTCTGCCTCTACCTTGAATTCCTTGGTTACTTTTTCCTGAATTGAAACATTGGCATAGCCTGGTTCAATGGTGACCGTAAGCCGATCGGAAATATCTCTAATGGTGATTGGAACTCGCTGTTTACCCATGTCAGCCTTCGTCAGGTCCACAAACACCTCGAAATTCCGTAACGCTTTTGCCTGCTGAACAAGGTTTTTTGGACCTTGAAGTGTAATGGTTACAGTCTCAGGAACACCTGTTACAACAAGGGTATCTGTGTCGTAATAGCTTTTTATCGGCACTTCTTCGATTGTTTCAACTTTTTCGTCCGATGGGACATTTACATCCCCGGGTTTATCAGGGTCATTTTTAGGGACAGACCCAAAGAGCAGAATCGCAAGAACCAAGGCAACCATTTTAATGAACCATGGGTTATCCATGAGTTTATCCATTTTTCTTCCCCCTCCAATTCCAGCGGGTAGAAGCTGCCTGCTTGATTCTTGATGGTGTGATTAATTCGGCGGCGAGCAGTTCTTTCAGCGTTTCCCCGCTCAAATCCCGATAAAGCTCTCCATTTCGAGTAACCGATACATTCCCTGTCTCTTCAGAAACAACGATCGTAATACTGTCGGTTACCTCACTGATTCCAAGTGCCGCTCTGTGCCTTGTTCCCAGCTCTTTAGAAATGAACGGACTTTCTGATAGCGGTAGATAACAAGCAGCAGCTGCAACGATGTTTTTCTGTATGACAACAGCTCCATCATGAAGTGGTGTATTCGGTATAAATAAATTAATAAGCAATTCAGAAGAAATCCTAGATTGAAGCGGAATGCCAGTTTCGATATAATCACTCATTCCGGTTTCTCTTTCAATCGAGATTAATGCTCCGATCCGGCGCTTTGCCATATAATCGGTTGCCTTAATAATTGCCTCCACCATTCTCTCTTCATCTTCTTCTTCCTGCAGCCCTGATCTGGAGAAAAGCCGCCCTCGACCCAATTGCTCAAGTGCTCTCCTTAATTCCGGCTGGAAGATGATGATGATGGCTAGGAATCCCCAGGTTAAAACTTGTTCCATCATCCAGCTGAGTGTATTCAATCCGAAGAAATCACTGACAAACTTTACAATAAGAATCACGAAGATTCCTTTTAAAAGTTGCACAGCCTTCGTTCCACGAATGATGGCAATCAGCTTATAAATGACGAACCAAACCAGGAGTATGTCAACAATATTGGCTAGATATTCCAATAAATCGAAATCTGCAAACGACATTGCACTTCCTCCATTAGATTAGTAAGGCTCTTTTCGTATTATTTGTGGCTTTTCATACAAAACAATCTCCATTTCAATTCCTGAAGATATACATCACTTTATGTAAGAAAACGCCCTGCCTTAAAGAGAATACAGCCTTTAGAAAAGCTCTTTTCATAAACTTTTCGGCTTGCATTAAACAGCATGAATCTCGAAAACAGCTCATGGTTCATAAGCAAAAATATAGCACGCACCTCTGCTCATAAACATATGTAACTTTTTTATTATAACATAAGAGAAGTTTAATTAATAATGAAGTAAATTCACAAGGATTGTCAGCTTACATTCATAAGAATGGCTATATGTCCGATTTCCCAGATAATCGAGAATCTAGTAACTTTTTGTAACTATCAATGATAAAAAAACAGTCAATCCTATTGGAATGACTGTTCTTTCTGTTCTGTTTCAAAAAGGTTTGCCGCGTTTTTGAATGTCTTTTTTATGTGGTACCAAATCCATTCAAACACTTCATTAACCTCGGTTATTTTTCCCGTCACATTTCCAGCGGAAGCTAGGTACTGTTCACCGTTGATCACGGTCACATCACCCTGGACCTCTCCCTCAATTTTCACCTTGCCATTTCTGACAACCACATCTCCCTTTACAACTTCACCCTCGGGAACAATGACTGTGTCATTCTCCACCACGAGATTAGGCTGCTTCGAAACCGAAAATTGGTGCTCTTCATTCCAAGTAGTCAAGATGCTGCCTGTCATCAAGGCTAGGAAAAGAGAAGCCGCTGTTAACAATGGATGACTTCTGAACCAGCGTTGGATTTCTGTCTTTTTCTTTTCCTTTGGCAAGCCAGCCATTACCTTTGAGGTAAAATCGCTTGGCGCTTGGATATGGGATGTGCTCTGGACGAGAGCAATGGATTTATTCAACTCCCTGAAGTATTCCTGGCAATCGTTACAGCTCTGTAAATGTTCTCTCAAGATTTTCTCATGTTCTTCAGGAATTTCATCATCTAAATATTCATGCATATATTCAATCACATGTTCTGGACATTTCATTTCTTTCACCTCACATTATACGTGTCGCAATTGCTGTCTTAAGGCTTCTCTGCCTCGATGTATTCTAGTCTTTACCGTACCAAGCGGGAGATCCAGAATCTCGCTGATCTCATTCAGGCTAAGCTCTTCAATATACTTTAATACGATAACCGACCTGTATTTATCGGGTAGTTTTGAAATTTCTTTTTGAATCGTGTCCTGCAATTCAATGCTTTCGACCTCATCCTCTGGCAATGGCGTGTCAGATGGAACTTGTGAATACATATTCAAGCCCTCTGTTCCCGGAACTTCTGCATCAAGAAAGTAGTCTGGTTTCTTTTTCCGAATCCGGTCTATGCAAAGGTTAGTTGCAATTCTGTATAGCCATGTAGAAAATTTCAGGTTTTGATTGAAGCTGTTGATATTTATATATGCACGGATAAAGGCTTCCTGTGCAATATCCTCTGCTTCATGCCGATTCCCAAGCATACGGTAGCAAAGCTGAAATACCTTGTCCTTGTATATTTCAACAATCTCGCCATAGGCATTTTGGTCTCCCTTGATCACTTGTTTGATTCTTTGTTTTACGATGGTTTCCATTAGTTTACCTCCGCGCTTCATGCGGCTAATCGATATACGAATCGATTCCGGAAAAGGTTTCGTTTTTTTTTATAAAAAATATTTTTCACCTTGTTTTAGTTTACAATTAGACAAATTCATACGGAAATCGACTGTTGGATGCTCTTTTTGCTGTAAAAAGTCTAAAAAACTCAATAAGTTAATATTAACAAATTTTTACCATATTTGTTTAAAAATTTTAATATGGGGTATAAATGAACTATATTCTAAAGAAAGCGAGGAGTTTTCGCAATGTGTGCAGAAACTTTGTTGAAGGATATTGAAAAATGCCGTAAAGAGATGGTCGAACTAGCTGCAAAAACCTCGCTGTCAAATCAAAGAGTGGTAGACATCAGTACGAAGCTAGATCGACTACTAAATAAGTATTATAA
>NZ_JBALSS010000020.1:0-13125 GCF_036967045.1 Bacillus sp. JJ1609
GGAACGGAAATCAACAGCCCCATTTTCGAACCAATCTAAATAAAAAAACTGTAGACAAGTTCGATTTTCATCGAGTTTGTCTACAGTCTGACGGCTTCCATTTTAGGAAGCCGCTTTTTTCTGTTCATCTGTTATCCACGAATCTTAAGCCATCATATAATTATCTTCTCTGAATCCTGCTTTATCCTGGACAATTTCATCTACTTCTGTACCTTCAAGTGTTTCTTTTTTCAGTAAAGCTTCTACAAGACGTTCAAACTGAGACTGGTGGGCATTGATGATCATTTCAGACCTTTCCAATGCCTCTTCGAACAATTCCTGCATTTTTGTTTCTTTTAGACCTTTGCTGAAAGTGAGCGAGAATCCTTCCTGCAGCAGGCCAGTATCCACCATTTGTTCAATGATTTGTTTTGCCTGCTGGACATCACCGCTTACTCCTATACTATGTTCGCCTAGGAACATTCTCTCCGCTACACCGCCTGCAAGTATCATGGCAATCCGGTCAAGCAGGTCACTCGTAGTTGAAAGCTGAAGCTCCTTTGGAATCGGCGCTACGTAACCAAGTGCCTGTCCGCGCGGTATGATCGTTGCTTTACGTACAGAACCTGGCTTTGTTACAGAAGATACTAGAGCATGTCCTGCTTCGTGGATTGCAACCCTGCGTTTTGTTTCATTATCCTTAAGAGTACGGGAAGTGCTGCCAAGGATAGTTCTATCGAGAGCATAATCAATATCACTTTTTGAAATGAAGTCCTGCTCATTTCGAAGGGCTCGCCTGCTTGCATTTTCAAAGAGTGAGTGCAATTCTGCACCGGAAAAACCGGAAGTGCTTTCTGCAAGATCATCCAAGGATGCTGCTACATCAGAAGCAAGATTTTTCCTTTTAATATGAATATCAATGATTTCTCTTCTGCCTTTCGTATCAGGAAGAGGAACATTGAATGAGAAATCAATCCGGCCAGGACGAAGGAAGGCCTCATCTAACATATCCTTGCGGTTCGTTGCGGCAATAAAGAGGATGCCATCGTTCGCATGTCCTCCGTCAAGCTGCACAAGAAGCTCAGTCAGGGTTTTTTCTCCTTCTTCGCCACCATTAGGCTTTCTTTTTCCGGCTAATGCATCTACTTCATCAATAAAAATCACTTTAGGGCCTTGTTGTTTACGTGCGCTCTGAAATAGACTCCGAACACGGGAAGCACCGACACCAATGAACATCTCATTAAAGGCTGAACCACTTGCTGAATAAAAGCTTGCGTTCAATTCACGGGCTATTGCCTGGGCAAGCAATGTTTTCCCCGTACCTGGAGGTCCATATAATAAAATTCCCTTTGGAGGTTTGATTCCCATTTTTTCGGATCTCTCAGGATTCTTCAAGATTGATAGAGTCTGAAGAATTTCTTCTTTCATTTCATCCTGAAGACCGCCAACATTCGCTAAAGTAATTGAAGGCAGGGGAGCTGGTTTGGAAACACTGTTTTTCATCTTATTCCCTGTTCCGATGCCGCCAGTTTTCTTTTGGATTACATAAACAGCACCCATCAGCAATATAAGAATTCCGCCAAGTAACCATGCTCCATATTTGCTGTTATTTGCATATTCATAGCTTATATTATTTTTTTCTACTAATTTTTCTACCATTTGGCTCCCTGGTGGTACTTGGGAAACAAATGTGGAATCTTTCGTTTTTAAAACTAGTGTACCATCTATATTTTCTGTAAGAGTTGCGGTTTCCCCGCCAAGACTCTCAACTGTATTTACTAATGAAGAAAAAGGTACTGATACCTTTTCGTCTGTATTTTGGATCATAAAGGTTGCTGCTATTGTAAATATCACCATAATCGCCGCAAATAGCGGAAGGATTTTAGAAACAAGTTTCGGATTTGAATTCATGCTTTCAGCTCCTTTTCGAATCTATATACCATTATAAGAAATAAAACCACGTTATGAATGGGTAAATTGAATGAGAGAGGCTGGTAAATATATGTAAATATAAGAAAAAAGGTTTATAAAACCTCTTAAAGCGGGTATAGAGCAGGTTTTTAATTTGTCTATTGGGAAAATAATTGTGAAGATATTGTGACAAACGAATTCTTCTGGTAATTTTTTCAAAAAATATTCTAAAGTATCTTGAAACTTTTGGAAGTTACCGATAGGATGAAAAGAGATTAGTAATTTATATTACTGCAAAAATTGTCTGCATCAGGAGGGGTCTGTTTGAAGGGCTGGAAAAATCCCTTATTGTTAATATTCGGGATAGGGATTTCAAACATTGGTAACTGGATATATTTTGTAGCAATCAACTTATTGGTTCTGAAAATAACCGGATCAGCTGCAGCTATTGCCGGGCTGTTCATTATCAGGCCGCTAGCAATACTCTGCACCAATACATGGGCGGGCAGCATGATCGACCGGGTGAATAAGCGAAAGCTGATGGTTTACATCGACCTAATAAGAGGGTTGCTTATTGCCATCATCCCATTCTTTTCTTCTTTATTACCAATCTATATCATTATGTTCTTAACAAATGTTGCTGGAGCCTTTTTTGCTCCTACTTCAGAAACATATATTACTAAACTGGTGCCAGCTGAAAAGAGGAAACGGTTCAACTCGATGTTTTCTTTTGCTACTTCTGGGGCGATGCTGGTTGGCCCAAGTGTCTCCGGAATATTGATCATGTACGGCAGCATCAATACAAGTATATACATAAATGCTGTTACTTTCTTCTTTTGTGCAGCCGCAATTTTCTATTTGCCCGATGTAGATGAAGATTCAGGCAATGGGACGGCAAGAGATAGAATCACGATGAACATGATTGTGAGCGATTGGAAGGCCGTTTTTAATTTTGGCAAGACAGCGTTAGGATTCATGCTAGTATTTTTGATTTTTCAGTTCATCACTTTAATCTCTTTTGCTCTAGATTCTCAAGAGGTTACTTTCATCCAGCAGGTCGTGGGCTTATCGGAAAAAGATTATGGATTATTAGTCAGTCTGACAGGAGCAGGATATGTAGCAGGTTCTTTTGCAGTTTCCGCTATGGCCAATCGGTTATCAGTCAGGCTGCTGATTGGGATGGGATCGATTCTAACTGTAGCAGGCTACCTTTTGTTCTATATCTCATCCTCAGGGACGGTTCCACTGGCTGTCATCGGCTTTGTTATCATAGGTTTCTTTTCTCCGTTTTCATTCACAGGCTACAGCACGTTCTTCCAAAATAATGTGCCGGTGGATTTAATGGGACGATTCAGCAGTGCATTTGCATTTTTCCAGGCGATTATCCAAATCCTCCTGACCCTCGTTCTTGGCTACTTGGCAGAAACCCTGGATTTGCAGACAGTCACCGTTGTGTTTGCCGGAATCGGCTTACTTCTGGCAGCCTTCCTGACGTCGGTTGTTTTCCTCCAGTCTAAGCAAAATCTATTTGCTCTTGAAGCAGAATCAAACCTCACTGAAAAAGGATAAATCAAAAGCTGTACAGTTCAATATGACCTGTACAGCTTTTTGATTTATGGCTTTAAAACTCCACATATGTAGAAATGGCTTACCAAATGCAAGCCACTTGGGTTCAACAAAGAATATTGGTTATCATATTCTTTCCTCAAGTGAAGAATCTTGCTCAAATTGGGTCTATTGTTGACATATTCTTTCTTCAAGTGAAGGATCGCACTCAAATAGGGAATATGCAGTTATCTATATACAAATCAATTCTTTTTCCCCCACCATCCCTTAGCCCGGAAAAATAACGCGATGCCTGCGCCAATCCCAAACATTAGGAAGAGGGCATATCCATATCCATATCGCCATTTTAACTCTGGCATGGTTTCAAAGTTCATTCCATACAGACCGGCTATAAAGGTCATTGGGAGAAAAATGGCACTAACGAGTGTGAGTGTCTTCATTATGGAATTTGCATGGTCTGATTTCAAAGTCATCTGCAAATTAAAGATACTGTCAAGTGATTCCTTGAATGAATCAAGCGCATTGACTACTCTCGCATAGCTATTATTCAAGTCTTTAAAGTACAGCGCAGAATCCTCATCAACAAACTTCAACTCATTTCTAGATATAGTGGTCATGACCTGATCCTGAGCTTCAATTGTTTGTCTCAGCTCGTGAAGCGTGGACTTCCAGCGATGGATGCTTCTGGCAATCTCATTTGCAAAAGGTCTGTCAAAAACATTTCGTTCAAGTTCTTGAATGTTATCTGCAATCCTGTCGATCATTTTTAGATCAATAGAAGATACTTTATCAAAAATATGGTAGAGCACCTTGCCGGAGGTTTCCATTTGTTCAGGATGATCGATAAAGAGCTGTTGAAGCTGGGCTAAGAGATCAATATTTTCATCTTCCTTTGTAATGACATAGTTTCCTCCAATCAATATAGTGATTTTCGCTTGTGTATAGTCATCTTGTATAGCAAACAACGAGATAATTGCTTCGTTATTAAATACATCAATCTTTGGGATATCACTGAAATGCTCTAATCCTTTCTTGGCAAGAGGATGGATTTCCATCTTGCTTATAAATTCATCGAATCGTTCTTTATTGGAGGGATCGAAATGAATCCAAATGGTATCACTGGAAGAAGAGGGAAGGGTATATGCCTCTTCCTTCTTAACATTTTTACTTGTCACATCGTAGTGAAGCATAAGTAACACAGCAACCTTTCAGTATGATTGAATTTAGAATTTCCCATCTAATAGGAATTATATCCATTACCCTGAAATTGAGTTTTAAAGAGAATGATTTTTACACCTTTTAAACCAATGTGCGAACAGATATTCATGTTGAATGTGCGTATATCTTTTATTTTACAAATGAACTTACCTATTAAAAACATAAAAAACGCAAACAAAACGATACATAAAAAATCTGGAAACTGTTGAAAATACAAAAGATTGAAGCGCTGGAAAATCACTGGTCATTAGCCTGCTGCCCCTGGCATTCCGTAACATAAAGGAGTTGAGATCTTGTTTCATGCCGCAGTTTTAGCAGGTGGAGTCCTGCTTTCATTTAAAATGGGCAAATGGAGAATGTGGAAGGAGTACTTGCCAACATTTTACTTTTGGGCCTTATTTAGCTGCTTCTATGAATATATTTCCTACATCGGCAACAAGCATTTATGGGAATTTGAAAAGAATTTCATCAGTCTTTTTGTTACGGAGAGCTTATACACCTTTGTGTTTTATCCAAGCATGATCATTCTGTTTCTTGGAAACTTTCCACATGAAAAATCGAAAAAGATATGGCATTATCTCAAATGGATTTCGTTATCCTTATTAATTGAAAGTATTGCTCTAAAAATGGGTGCCATTCGGTTCTCCAACGGGTGGTCGATGGCCTGGGAAGTTTTCTTTTATAGCACGATGTACCCCATGTTGCGCCTTCATTACAGAAAACCATTAGCAGCACTGATAATATCCTTCTTCTTTGTGCTCTTTTATTTAATTGTTTTTGACTACGGCCTGTTTTGAATTCGTTTTTAAAAAAAATGGGAATAGTTTCTTAAAAGAGACCGCAAACTTTAATAAGGCAAATATGATATATGAGGTGTAGTAAATTGTCTTACTTGCAGGATAAGGAGCGGCGTCTGATCGTGCTGGCATTGTTGGGTATGGCTCTTTTTCTATCACCGTATTTTATTTTGGGAGAGAATGCCCATATTAGGATCCATGACAATCTCGATTCAAATTTGGCATGGTATAAAGTACTTGCCGAAAGCGGCCAGATATCAGGTCCAGTTACAGCGAAGATCCCACAGGTGATAAATGGATTGCCCCGGAATGCATTTGGGACTGAATTTTCATTGATTGTTTGGCTATATTATTGGTTCCCCACTATGGCTGCATATGTTTTAAGCCAGGCAATTACAAGGTTTACAGCATTTCTAGGCATGTATTTACTATTAAAAAAACACTTCATCCAAGATGATGGATGGGGGGTTATCCGTGTCGGCACCTCACTAGCCTTTGCGCTGACTCCTTTCTGGCCGTCCGGTATGCTGAGCACACTTGGGATGCCATTGGCGCTATGGAGCTTCTTAAATATTAGGAATGGCGAACGGAAATGGACCAATTATTTAGTATTAACGGTTCTTCCATTCTATTCAAGTATCGTCCTTGGTTTTTTCTTTTTTCTTAGTGCGATGGGCGTATTTTGGTTTTTTGATATTTTCAGGCGAAAGGGATGGAACTGGCGTTTTTTTTTAGCAATCGCTTATATGACCTTTGTCTATTTAGTCACTGATTATCGACTAGTCTATTCATTTTTGTTTGATAATGAACCGAACAGCAGGGATGAATATTTTCATGCCCGACTTACATTTGGACATTCTGTAAGACTGACCATTAAGAATTTTATATTCGGCCATCATCATGTCCATACGATCCATACAATGATTATCCTGCCTGTCATCATCGCTGCACTTATCTTGATATGGAAAAACCGAGCCTGGAAAATGGAAAGGACATATGTCATTCTGTTTGTTCTCAATTTCCTTCTGTCCGCATGGTATGCCTTCTGGTTTTATAAAGGCTGGCTTCCTCTTACAAAAAGGTTCCACTTTTTAGATACGTTTAATTTTGCCAGATACCATTTCCTGCGGCCGCTGATTATCTATATCCTGTTTGCAGCAGGACTTAAAATTCTATGGAAACAAGGAAGACTGTGGAGAAAAGCTGTTCCGTGGCTTGTTGGTGCACAAATTTTATTGCTTTGTTTTACAAATGAAGAAATCGTCTATAAAAACAAACCGAGTGTAAAGGAATTTTACGCTGAAGAACAATTTCAAGACATCAAAGATCACATCGGCAAACCACTTGAGAGTTACCGGGTTGCGAGTATAGGCCTGCATCCTGCAATTGCCCAGTATAATGGCTTTTTCACCCTTGATTCATACAATAACTTCTACCCATTGACTTATAAAAAGCAGTTCAGAGAAATCATTGCAAACGAATTGCAGAAAAACAAAAGAATTCGGGTTTATTTTGACGAATGGGGCGGCCGCTGCTACCTTTTTACGGATGAGCTCGGCAAGCATTATATGTTTAAAAAAACATCAAAGAAACGGATCAAACATCTAAAGTTGAACTTGCAGCCATTTAAACAGATGGGTGGAGAATATCTATTCTCATCCGTTCCAATCGATAATGCGGCAGAAAATGGAATCCAGCTGGACAAAGTATTTTCGTCAAAGTCCAGCGCCTGGAAAATTTACCTCTATGAAGTTTTATAGCAGCAAGGAGGATGCAGCAATGAACTCACCAATATTAACCATCGTAGTCCCTTGTTACAACGAGGAAGAAGTACTACAAGAGACTATTGAACAGTTAAGAACAATCATGCATGAAATGGTTTCCAACTCGAATGTTTCAGAAAAAAGTAAGATTCTTTTTGTTGATGATGGGAGTAAGGATCATACCTGGGATATGATTTATAAAGAAAGTCTCAAAGGTGAATATGTAAAAGGCTTGAAGCTATCCAGAAATGTTGGGCACCAAAACGCTTTGCTTGCAGGTCTTTTTACAGCAAAAGACGCCTCAGATTGCCTTATTACGATAGATGCAGACCTACAGGATGACGTGAACGCTATAATAGAGATGGTTAGCAAGTATAAAGAGGGTTATGAAGTCGTTTATGGTGTTCGAAGCAAGCGAGACAGCGATTCTTTTTTTAAGAGGTCTACTGCAGAGGGATTCTATATGGTAATGGGAAAACTTGGTGTAAAGCTAGTTTTTAATCATGCAGATTTTCGCTTAATGAGCAGGCGCGCTGTAGACGAGCTAGAAAATTTTGCTGAAGCGAACATGTTTTTGCGTGGGATTGTCCCGCTGATTGGATTCAGCTCAACTTCGGTTTTTTATGAAAGGAAGAAACGCATTGCAGGAGAGACAAAATATCCTTTAAAAAAGATGTTTGCTTTCGCGTTCGATGGCATCACTTCGTTTTCCGTTACACCAATCAGATTTGTTCTGCTTGTTGGGTGTATTTCATTTTTTGTCAGCATGGCTTTCGGTGCCTATTTTCTTGCTTTGAAATTTTTTGGTAACACTCAGCTTGGATGGACCTCTTTAATCACATCCATCTGGCTAATCGGCGGCCTGCAGCTTATTGCCCTTGGATTAGTAGGAGAATACATAGGCAAAATCTATAAAGAAACAAAGCGGAGGCCAAAGTATATTGTCGATATCGATTTATTCAATCTTCCTGTCTCAAGGAAGCTGATGAATTCGGAAGGAATGATTTATGACCCACTTGGCACTGAAGCTCGGAAGCTGTCTGAAAATAACTAATAAGCTGGCAAATAGGCTAATGCGCTCACTAAACATAAATCCAACTTTCCTAAAATTCCTCCTGGTCGGCGCATTTAATACCTTCATCGGCCTTGGAATAATGTTTTGTTTGAAAAAAGGGTTGCAGTGGCCTTATTGGATTGCAACCTTTACAGGTAACACTGCTGGTGCAGTGGTGAGCTTCTTCTTGAACAGGGTATTCACCTTTAACAGCAAAGTTCCAATTAAAGAGGGAGCTTTAAAATTCACAGCAGTGATCCTAATTTGCTACATTTTATCCTTCTCAGTCAGCAGATTTCTCTCTGGACTAATTGATGGCCAGCAGGACTTACTCTCTACTGACAACCTTGCTATTATTTTGGGTGCTGGAATATATACAATTACGAATTATTTTGGTCAAAAAAGATTGGTTTTTCAATAGTGATTTTAAAAGGGCAGCATCTTATGGCTGCTTTTTTAGTTGACTAAAAGTGCAAAAAAGGATAAAAAGAAATGAGGTATATCGCAATTTTTAAAAACAGAGGAGCTATTGATTCATGAATTTTTGGGAATTATTCGTAGCATTTATACTCGGTTTAGTAGAAGGGTTAACTGAATTTGCCCCGGTTTCATCTACAGGGCATATGATTATCGTAGATGACCTGCTGCTACACTCGAAAGAATTATTTACAGAACAAGTGGCAAATACTTTTAAAGTGGTGATCCAGCTAGGTTCCATTCTAGCAGTAGTAATTGTGTTTAAAGACAGATTCTTGAATTTATTGGGCTTAAACAAAAAAGAATCTTTCGGAGATTCGACTGGCAGATTAAGTCTGTCAAAAGTGATTGTTGGATTAATTCCAGCTGGCGTTACAGGCGTGTTATTCGAAGATTATATCGATGAACATTTGTTTTCTGTCGAGACAGTAATCATAGGCCTGGTTATTGGAGCCATCCTGTTGATTATTGCAGACCGTCTTCAGCCTAAAAACCTAAAAACAGAAGATGTTGACCAAATCACGTATAAACAAGCCTTTGGTGTAGGACTTTTCCAATGTTTGGGCTTATGGCCAGGATTCTCTCGATCAGGTTCCACGATTGCAGGCGGAGTCCTGCTCAGCATGAGCCACAGGGCTGCATCTGACTTCACGTTCATTATGGCAGTTCCAATTATGTTAGGAGCAAGCGGCATATCACTTTTGAAAAACTGGCAGTATTTCTCGATAGACGCTTTGCCATTTTTCATCGTAGGTTTCATTAGTGCTTTTGTCTTCGCTCTGATTTTCATCAAATTCTTTTTGAAATTGATTAACAAAATCAAATTGGTTCCATTTGCGATTTATCGAATCATTTTGGCTGGATTGATTTACTTTATATTTTTGCAATAATTAAAAGGAAAAGGCCCAAAAGCCTTTTCCTTTTTACGTTTCGAAGCATCCTTTACCAGCGGTGTGCTTTCGCATTGCCTCGCGCAAGAATGGTATTTTTCGATACCTGCGTCTGGCCATTTACCTGCGAATTTAAACGCTTGCGCCTTGTCCAAGTGTGGTGGAAAAGTTCTGAGTGCGGATCCAAATGATCTTTGTAACTCATACAATCACCTCAGGAGTGGATTTTTGAAACGCATGATATTCCAAAGAACATCTCATATAGCGTTTGTATAATTGGGCGGCAATATACACTTAACGGCTGATAACAAATAGCTTTTATTGTTAAATTTAAATAGTGTTGAACTCATTCATAATGAAAAAAGAAAACTTTTTTGCTTTTTTTGTAACTTTTTACATTTTTCATCGTATTAAACTATGTGAATAACCAATACATCCATTTTTACTTTTGAAGAGAAAAGAGGAGAATCTATGTCGCAATTTGCCCTTGAGGTAAAATCTTTAACAAAGACAATCGGCAAAAAAACCATCGTTAATGACGTAAGTTTCGAAGTGGAACGCGGAGAAATATTTGGTCTTTTTGGTCCAAATGGTGCAGGTAAAACGACAATTATCCGCATGATTGTCAGCTTAATCAATCGAACGGGCGGTACAGTTATGGTAAATGGCCATAACCTGGACAATTCTTTTACTTTAGCAATGAATGAACTTGGCGCTATCGTAGAAAATCCTGAGTTTTACAAATACCTCAGTGGTTACAAAAACCTACGACATTATGCGCGCATGGCACTTACTGATATCACTGAAGAAAGAATCGAGGAAGTAACTGAGCTAGTGGGTTTGCAGCACGCAATTCATGATAAAGTCCGTACATATTCACTCGGAATGCGCCAAAGATTAGGAGTAGCACAGGCCATATTACATAAACCTTCAATTTTGATTCTCGATGAACCTACGAATGGACTTGATCCACAGGGAATCAGGGAATTTCGGGACTATCTGCGATTATTGGCTAGCCAGGGGACATCTGTATTAGTATCTTCTCACTTGTTATCTGAGATGCAGCTGATGTGCGATCGTTTTGCGATTATCGAACAAGGCAAGCTAATTCACATTTCGACGATGAATGAAAGCGAAGCTTCAGAAGACAAAGCTTTGCGTGCTGTAGAGATTGAAGTTTCAGACATAAATGGAGCATCTAAACTAATAAGGGAACTAATGCCGACTGTTAAAATTTCCTCTTTAAAAGAGCATCGGTTAACACTTTCCGTTGAGAAAGATACTATTCCTGAAATCAATAAGCTGTTAGTTAAGAATGATATTGATGTTTATGAGATATTGAATGTTAAAGCTACCCTTGAAGACCGCTTCTTGGAAATCACCAATAAGGATAAAAAGGAGCAGATGGTATGATGGCATTAATCCAAAATGAATTGATGAAGATTTTCGGTAAAATGGCAAGCTGGATCTATATGATCATCATCGTAATGGCTGTTTTAATTGCCGGTATAATTTATATGAAGTTCAGTGGCGAACCAAACCCTAACTGGCGCGAGGATATCCAGGCAGAGATCAATATGCTTGAGAATCAGCTGCCATCAGCACCTGAGGAAGAAAAACCTTTAATTCAGACACAAATTGACCAGAACCAGGAATATCTGGACAAAAATATTGATCCAACCGCCAAAACAAATTGGCACTTCATGAATGAGGTTGTGATCGGTGTCAGCTCACTTGTAACGCTGTTCGTCGTCATTGTAGGAAGTGCGAATGTCGCTGCCGAATTCTCAGATGGAACAATCAAACAACTGCTGATCAGGCCTCACAGAAGATGGAGCATTTTGCTCTCTAAATATATTGCTGTTATCATCTACGCATTGCTATTGGTAGCAACACTGGTTGTGTCAGGATACATAATCGGTTTGATCCTATTTGGCAGCGGTGATTTCAACATGAAGATTTTTGAAGTGACCTTAGAGGGCAGAAAGGAAGCAATCGTAGGAACTCAGTTCTTTTTGAAGATGCTTTACTTTTTGCCAAGCTTGCTCGTCGTCATGACCATCGCTTTTATGCTTTCGACTTTATTTAAGAGCCAGGCGTTAGCCGTTGGCATCGGCATCTTCGTCCTGTTCTTTTCATCAACCTTAGGCGGGATCATTTTGATGCTTGCGGATAAGTATGTTTGGGCAAAATTTTTAATCTTCCCGCATTTGGATTTGACCGTGTATGCTCTTCAGGATAGAATCCTTGAGGATATAACACTTCCTGTTTCACTTTCGATCCTTGCGTTATATTATGCAATCTTTATGTTCGTAACATTTTTCTTTTTCCAAAAAAGGGATATCAGTATTTAAGGGAGAATTTTTTAAGAGAGCGGCATTTGTCGCTCTCTTTACTTTTTGGCTATGTTAAATCCGAGTGTTGTTTTCAGCTCCAGTCACTCGCCTTCCGCGGGGCGTCAGGTGCTAAAAATCATCATTAACCTTTAACACAGTCTACTTTTTATGAGAAAGGGGCAGGGTATATATGAACCCGCTTTTATTGGATTTTCCGACCGAATTTGAAACAGACAGGCTGTTGATCAGGATGCCATTGCCTGGAGATGGAGCCGTGACATGTGAGTCAATAAATACTTCATTGCCCGAGTTAAAGCCCTGGATGCCTTTTGCGCAAAAGGAAACAACGATTGAGGAAACTGAAATCAATATCCGCCAGGCATACATAAACTTTTTGAATAGAACGGATTTACGCTTGCTAGTATTCAAAAAAGATACAGGTGAATTTGTTGCTTCTTCGGGCTTGCATCGAATTAACTGGGATGTACCGAAGTTTGAAATTGGCTATTGGATTGACACTCGCTTCAGCGGGAAAGGATATATGACCGAGGCAGTGCAGGGGATCACTGACTTTGCAGTGCGAGAACTCAAGGCACGAAGAGTTGAAATTCGATGTGATGCATTAAATGTTAAAAGCAGGGCGATCCCAGAAAAACTAGGGTTTACACTTGAAGGTATATTAAAGAATGAATCTATTTCAGTTGATGGTGAACTGAGGGATACATGTGTTTTTGCGAAGGTCTTTTAGGAAATCAACTAAGATCGTTCCCAATAAACAGAATCAAAAAACAATAGAGAAGCCATTTTTGGCTGCTTTCAGTGTGTAGAAAAAAGGGGTGCGGAATGGTCTAATTCCGAACCCCTTTTGCAAATCGATTACTAGAGCAGAAAGTGCAAAACTCAAACAGGCAGGTAAAATGATTCATTCTAGAGATGCTGGCAAATGGTCATGAGCAACCTTCAAACAACCATTCAACCCGCTTTTACACTCACGAATAATTGTGTACAAGAAAAAGGAGCCACCAATAAAGCCTCTTGGTTACCTGAAAGAACAAATATTGGAAAAAAAGGAGCCACCATTTATGTTTCTTGGTTACCTGAACGTACAAATATTGGAAAAAGAGGGCACCAATA
>NZ_JBALSS010000020.1:13229-69862 GCF_036967045.1 Bacillus sp. JJ1609
TGGTTACCTGAAAGAACCAAATATTGGGAAAAGAGGGCACCAATAAGCTCTCTTGATTACCTGAAAGAACAAATGTTGGAAAAAGAGGGCACCAATAAGACCTCTTTGTTACCTGAAATAACCAAATATTGGAAAAGAAGTCACCAATAAGCTCTCTTGGTTATCTGAACGAACAAATATTGGAAAAAGAGAGCACCAATAAGTCCTCTTGGTTACCTGAAAGAACCATTAGGAAAAGAGGTCACCAATAAGCTCTATTGATTACCTGAACGAACAAATATTGGAAAAAGAGGTCACCAATTAGTGCTTTTAGCTACCTAAAAAAGGGGCCTGTTACTTGGAGTGGAAGGCGCATAGACTCCGCCGAAAATGCTAACACATTTAAAGCTGGCAGTTGGGTTTTTCCATAATTCTTCCGCGGTAAGCGAAGCGCCTGGAACGGAAAGCAACAGCCCCATTTCTCCTCCAAACAAAAGAAAGACTGTAAACAAGCCCGATTTTTATCGAGTTTGTCTACAGTCTAAGAGCAGCCATTTTTGGCTGCTCTTTATCTGTTTACTGCCCTTGCCAATCCCTTAGTTTGTCTACAGTCTGAGAGCAGCCATTTTTGGCTGCTCTTTATCATGTTTACTGCCCTTGCCAATCCCTTAGTTTGTCTATGACCTTATCGCCAACTCTGCCGGCGTCTTCCTGCATTTGGTCTAAGACCTTCTTCCATTTTGGAGCTTGCTCTTTTAATCTTTCTTCAACCTGGCCTGCCCGCTCCTTCAATTCCTTCTCAAGCACAGTCGCTTTTTCTCTGATTGCTTGTTCTGTTTCTTTATAATCGATCGTTTTGCCAGATATGCGAGTATTTACCGATTCGACATCGAATTCCTCAGGCTTGATATGGGGAACAGATTCTTCCATAATCGCACGAAAAATCGGAACAACATCCTTGGAACTGCTGCTTGACAGATAATGTTCGCGATCTGTCTTATCATAACCGAGCCAGACTGCACCAACCAGGTTTGGCGTATAGCCAACAAACCATTGATCCTTCGTTCCGTCAACGTCTGAGTAAGGAAGCTGCGTAGAACCCGTTTTTCCTGCGATTTGGGCATCCTTTAACTTTGTACCTTTCCCAGTACCAGTCTCAACGACATTCAGCAGCATTGAAGTCATTTCATTTGCAACTCCCTTTGATGTGACCCGTGTGGTAGCTCCGTCATGCTCAGCAATAATTTTGCCAGTAGGACCAACTATCTTTGTAATTATATGAGCATCATGCCGCTTGCCGCCGTTAGGAAAAACAGAATAGGCTTCCGCCATTTGAAGAGGGGAGACACCATTATGCATTCCGCCTAAAGCCAGTGCAAGATTTTGGTCCTCCTTTTCAACCTTGATGCCAAACCTTCGCACTGAATCGATTCCCTTTTCGAGGCCGATTTCATTTAACAGCCAGACTGCCGGCAGATTGATTGACTTCTCAATCGCCTCATACATCGGGACTTCCCCCTGGTAGGTGTCAGAGAAGTTTTTTGGACTGTAGTTTTTAAAGTCCATCTTCTTATCTACAAGCATTGAATCGTAATCGTAGCCTTCCTCAAGTGCAGGTGTATAAACAGCCAGCGGCTTCATTGTGGAGCCAGGCTGTGCCTTTAAGTGGGTGGCCCTGTTGAAACCTCGAAACACTTTTTCACCTCGGCCGCCAACCAATGCGCGTACACCGCCGTTACCTGGGTCAAGCAGGACCGAGCCGCTTTGTACGAGTACGTCGCTTGCACGGTCAGGAAACAGATAGTCCTGTGTATACACCTTTTCAAGACTTATTTGAAGGTTTTGATCCAATTCTGTATGGATACGGTAGGCCCTCGTCATAATTTCATCCTGCGTAAGGCCGTATCTGCTTGTCGCTTCATCGAGAACCGCGTCAACATAAGATGGAAACTTGCGGTCCGCAAGGCTGCCACCGCCATCTTCAAGTTCGATTTTCTCTTTTTTAGCCTTTTTATATTCTTCATCAGAAATCATATTTTGTTCTTTCATCTTTGCCAAAACGACGTTCCTTCGTTTCATTGCACCATCATAATTATTATATGGATCTAATGCTGAAGGGGCATGAAGCAGGCCGGCAAGCATCGCCGCCTCACTGATCGTCACATCCTCAACATCCTTGGCGAAGTACTTTTTACTTGCGTTATTAATCCCGAAAGCACCGCTGCCGAAATATACCTGGTTAAGATACATTTCAATGATTTCTTCCTTAGTATATACCTTTTCAAGCTCTACAGCTAAAAATAATTCTTCTACCTTTCGCTTGTACGTCCGTTCAGGTGACAGTAGTGCGTTTTTAGTTAACTGCTGTGTAAGCGTACTGCCGCCTCCAGTGATCCTGCCTGCAAATAAATTCCCAAAGAAGGCTCGTGCAATACCTTTAATATCAAACCCACCATGCTTATAAAAGCGTTCATCTTCAATCGCTACGACGGCATTAGGTACATATTCTGGAATTTCATTAATTGAAATTCCACCAGTCCTATTTGTCGCAAGCTTGCTTGCTTCATCGCCATCCTTGTCATAAATGACTGTTGCCTGGCTAAGACCATCCTTTAATGATTGGACATTGGCTCTGCTTGCAATGAATGCAAACCAAAGAATGGAAAGTAGTATAAAAACTAATAAGATTAATAACAAAATTTGTGTAAGGTGGCGTCTTTTCCAAAATCGGACAACAGCCTCCCAAAATCGTTTCAATAAATGCATAGTCGATCTCCTTTTAATATGAAGCTTTTGTGTAGCCTTCTCTGCTGGTAAAATAAGGTTATAAACCGAATTTATCTCTTTATTATAAATGATTTTCCCGTTTCAGCAAAAGCGGAAGCCTTTCTACCAAATACTGCTTTGATATTTAGTATTTGTAAAAAACGAAAAAAATTTAAGTAAAACTGAAACAAAAATTGAATTTGGGCGACTTATTACGGAATGGGGGAGTGATATGTGGAAGACAGCAGGCTTACTATAAATGAAATTTATGATCTTTATCATCGGGATGTCTATCATTTCGCGCTATATTTTACAAACAACAAACAGGAAGCAGAAGATATTACACAAGAAACATTCATTAAAATCATGAAGTCGATTTCAAGTCTGAAGGATCCAGAAAAGCTGAAGACTTGGATTCTTTCCATCGCCAGAAATACGGCAATGGATTTACACCGTAAAAGGAAGTTTGTGAGCCTCTTTCCTGAATGGATATTTGATAATGAGAAAGACAGTGTCACCCCTGAAGAAAAGCTTATTCGAAAAGGAGAATGGACTGAGCTTCAGAACGCTTTGTTGAAATTAAAACAGCATTACAGGACAGTTGTTATTTTACGAGGGTTAAAGGAACTTAGCATTAAGGAAACTGCTGATATTCTTGGCTGCAGTGAGACCAAGGTCCGGGTGGATTATCATCGGGCGCTAGAGCAATTGAAAAAACAGGTTTTAAAAGATGAGGAAGGGTGGGAACTGAAGGATGGACAATCGTAAACATGCGTCGTTTGACCAAAGATTCCTCGCGCCCTTAAAGAACCGGCAAGACATTGAGCCAGATGAAAACTTTGTAGAAAAGCTCAGGGCTGAAATTACAGAGGGACAAAATCAGGAAAAACTGAACATCAAACCTAAATGGCAATGGCCGATTCTTGTGCCAATGGCAATGGCTGTAATGGTATTCTCCGTTTTGGCTGCATCATTCATAGGGGTAAATTCAAATCAAGAAAAATCTAAAATCGCTGATAAAGCAGAAGTAATTAGCGAAGATAACGATAAAGACAAAAGTGCTAATGAAAAGGAACGAAATATTGATAAATTATTTGCCAATAATGATGCTTACCAAACCATCTATCAACAGGTGTTCAAAATTGTTGGCGGGCAAACACCAGGAAAGGAGCTCATTTATTATTTCGATGCTTTGAAAAAGGGAGATCAGGATTATCTTAAAGAAAAATTAACCTTTGAAATTTATGACCAGCCGATTGAGGAAGTAATTAAGTATTATCAAAATGCAGATTTTTCGACTCTCGCATTAGAAACCATTTATCCAGACGACAGCGATATCTTAAATGTTAGTTACTCCTATACTGATTCAGAAACAGGCAAAAAAGTACGAAGACGTTTGTTAATTCACAACTGGGACTCAAAGGACCTAAAAATTAGTGATGCTGTCTCTCCAGCTGATATCAACGAGGAAAAAGATCAATTGGTGAAAGAAAAGGTGGAATTTATAGAGAAAGCTTTCAAAATAGGCTTATCAGAGGATGCAGCTAAAGAGGTATTTGGTTCAAAATTCAACGAGTTTGAAAACGCGGATGCTGAGGATGGCACAAAAAAGTATTGGACTTATCAATATTTGGTCGAGCCAGGGACAATCAGCAACCTGGAACATGATTTTATGGTAGACTTTCCAAGCCTTGTAAACCAAAAAATCGGTGTACTATTTTCAATTGGCTGGTCACCAGATAATAAAGCTTTGAAAATGTCCATCTTCTATACTCAGAAAGGGAAGGTGATGATAAAAACTTTAAGACCCGACGGAACGTTGACTGAAATGGAACAAAAAGCAGGCGAAATCATTTATGACACGACAGCATTCCAGCTGACTGAAGCAGAAAAAACTGCTTATAACTGGTTTAAACTCGATCATGATTTCGATAGCTTAAAAAAACTCTCTCCAATAAGTATAGCAAAGCTGTACGTTCAATCAGGCATTGATGGAGATGCAGAAACGGAATATGCATTATATACGACAAGACCAGAATATGTTATGTGGTCAAAGGAAGAGCATATTAAATTCAGCGATAGTGATCGAACAACTGCTGCACAAAAGCTGTCTGCTCTTGGTGGCATCCAGGATGGAAAGTTTGTTGAAACAAGCGATTTTGAAGGGTATATAAGCTTTGAAAATGCAAATGGTTCTCAAGGGTTTAGGATGATAAAAGACCCAGATGGTATATGGAAGGTCGCCTTCATGGCAATCCAATAAAAAATTAGGAGGAAGCGAATGAAAAAAATACTCATCAGTGGGCTTGGATTGGTCTTGGTTGTTCTGCTGGCAGGCACAAAATCGCTGTATGTTGAAGGGGCAGAGCTCATAGTGATTATCGCTGCTATAACCTGCATATCAGTAACATTTAGTTATTTTACGAATCACAATGGTCTTATTAAGAAGTGGTGAGCACAGCGGTAATAGGGCTATGCTGGATTTTCGGTGCTGCAGACATTGCGATTGACCACTTTCTTTACTTCTTGCCAACTGGTTACGAAGACGGGGCACCATTATCACTTATTTTCAAACTCAAAGAATACAATGATGATTTATTCATTGCAAGTCTCATAAGCATGGCTGTAGTGCTTATTCTTACTCTTTCTTTTTCTAAGCTATTATCTATAGCTAAGGATACCCCTAATAATATTTGACGAAATAATCGACAGTTAACATTATAATATTATGTTAACTGTCGAAAAATACGAATCATTGACTATTTCGGCAAACCCCAATGGAAATTATTGCATGTTAGCTGTTTATTAAGCTATTATAGTTTAAAAATCATTGGGGGTGCATTCATTTGGAAGTCTCAGAGATTTATAGTGACTTACCGATTTTAGAAACCGAAAGACTTTTACTGAGAAAAATAACTGATGAAGATGCAGAGGACATGTTTGTATATGGTTCAGATCTAGAGGTATCAACTTATGTAACTTGGAGCCCGCATCAAACATTGTCGGATACGAAAGAGTTTATCGATTTTATCTTAAACCAGTATGAGGCTGGAAGAATTGCCCCTTGGGGTATCGAGTATAAAGAAACAGGAAGATTAATTGGTACGATTGACTTCGTCTCATGGAATACAAATCATCAATTTGCTGAAATTGGCTACGTAATTGCCCGGGATTTTTGGGGAAAAGGTGTTACAACAGAAGCAGCGAAGGAACTGATCCAATTCGGTTTCGAAAAAATGGATTTAGTCAGGATACAGGCAAAATGCTTCTTGGAAAACATCGGATCCGAGCGAGTAATGGAGAAGGCTGGAATGAGCTTTGAGGGCATTATTAGGAAAGGGATGCTCATCAAAGGGAAACATTGGGATTTGAAGATGTATTCTATCCTGAAGGAAGAGTTTGAAATTAATAATATTACCAAAAAAATAGATGTTCAGTCTGTGATTTAATCAAATGTAAAAAGGATGAAACCTGAATGATTCATCCTTTTTTCCACCTTTACCAGCCTGCAGGAAGCATTGCTACTGGTGTCAAGAACACTTTGTAAGTATAACCGCCATCCTTTGTACCTGTTGGCCAAAATGATGTAACCATTTAGATGACCTTAATGGTATTGTCCTGTGAAAATTCCGTGACATACACGATTCTGTCAGCCATGATGCCAATCTGATCTTCAGTCCAAAGAATTCTGTCTGCCATCCCGCCAATTTGATCTACTGTATATAAGACGCCGTTCAGGCTCTGTGTATGAATCCGCGCCAATTTGGCCAACTTTTACAACAACGTCTGCAGCTGTAGATACTGCATCTGCCTTTTGCTGTGGAAGTCCCATAGCAATTAAATATTTAATAGAATGAGAAATTCACTAAAAAGAGGAGGGCAATCTTATGCTGAAACTATATATAACAAGGCACGGAGAAACGGTATGGAATGTTGAAAAACGGCTACAGGGATGGAAGGATTCATCATTAACGGAAAGTGGAGTTCAAAATGCTATCGCCCTTGGACAAGCTCTAAAGACGACCGTATTTGAATCGGTGTATTCAAGCCCAAGTGAACGAACTGTCCATACAGCAAAATTGATTATGGGTGACCAGGAGATCCCATTTCATTTGGAGCAAAAGTTAAGAGAGATTCATATGGGTAATTGGGAAGGCCGTACCCACGCTGAGGTTGCTGAATTGGATACAGATTCGTTCCACTCCTTTTGGAATACTCCTCATTTGTATATTGCTGAAAAAGGTGAAAGCTTTCTGGAGGTTCAGCATAGGGTAGTGGAAGCAATCAATGAAATCAAGAATTTACATCAAACTGGTAATATTTTATTGGTTACCCATACAGTGGTCATCAAATGCTTGCTTGCCTTTTATAAAAATCTCCCGCTGGAAAAGTTATGGGAGCCACCGTACATTCATGATACAAGCCTTACTGTGATTGAAATCAGCGAAGAGCCCAAAATTCTACTCGAAGGTGATATTTCCCATCGGAAGGTGGCATTCATTTAATCCATTACATAAGCTAATTAGAGACAAGACGGATGTCCAGTTCCTGACTTTTTTTGCAATATGTTTAAAGAAAATTAGGATTGTGCTTTTTAGCAAGCAGGGGTAAGATGTAAGAGGTGAAAAAAGAGAGGAGTTGGTATTGTTGGGTTATTCAATAGAGCCTGATCCCGAGAGGCGCGGGGAAGTCGATCATCTCTTAGAATTGATATTATTGAATGCTGCAAAACTATCAACTCTTGTAAAAGGTAGTTGGCTTCCTCAATAAGAAATGAGGAGGTTTGTAGAATGCTCGAGATTTTTAAAAGCAATGAAGAGAGGCAGCTGGAATCGGTAGAGGAAATCTCAAAAGGCTGCTGGGTGAACATGGTACACCCTATTGAAGAAGAAATCACAAGGGTAGCTAATGAAACTGGTATTGCCATTGATTTCATCCGTGACGCACTTGATGATGAAGAGCGGCCGAGGATCGAAAAGGAAGATGGCAATGTTTACATCATTGTCGACTATCCATACATTACACACGATGAATCTGGATTTCCAATTTACGAAACGATCCCAGTCGGAATCGTCCTGACTACAGGCTGCATTATTACAGTGTCTTTAAAAGAGACTCCGGTATTGAATGAATTTAGAAGCAATAGAATGAAGGAATTCTTCACATTCAAAAAGACAAGGTTTGCGCTGCAGATTCTATATGTCATTTCCATCTATTATTTACGCTATTTGAAACAAATCAATAAAAAGACCAATGAAATAGAGCGAGAGCTCCATCAGTCAATGAAGAATAAAGAACTGTATGCGTTCCTCGCACTGGAAAAAAGTCTTGTGTACTTTACGACTTCCTTGAAGTCCAATAAAGTTGTATTGGCGAAAATCATGCGTTTCAATTACTTAAAGATGTATGAAGAAGATAAGGATTTGCTTGAAGATGTCATTATCGAAAATACACAGGCGATTGAAATGGCTGAAACTTACAGCTCCATTTTAAGCGGGATGATGGATGCGTTTGCTTCTATCATTTCAAACAATCTCAACATGGTCATGAAATTTTTGACCTCCATTACGATTATTCTTTCCTTCCCTACCATGGTAGCCAGCTTTTTTGGCATGAACGTTGACTTGCCATTCCAACACCACCCCATGGCATTCTTTTTTGCCTTGAGCCTTGCGGTTTTTCTTGCTGGCTTAACTGCATTCGTGTTTTGGAAGAAGAAATATTTTTAACACTGAGCAGCGCTTGGACATCCTTGTCCAGGCGTTTTTTAGTCTAAAAACCTCTCTATTAACATATTAATTTGGTAAGCAAAATGATTAGGGTGATGCGATGAGTGCCATTTTATTGAATATTTATAAGAAGATGTTGAGCGGTATAATCATCATTGTTTGTACCTTGAGTTTATTTCTTCTAGCTGGATTTATTTCATCTTCAAATATTACTTTTTTTAAATTCAAGGTAAATGGAAATATCGGAGCCGATATTTTCCTTAGGATCATCAGCTATGAAAACCCATTGATTGGACATGCGTTAACAGGATCCACTCCCGATTTTTCTGTCATTTCAACAGGTTTCAAGCTTATAACGAATATAGAGATGAATGACCTGAGGAGCCTGGTAAGAAGTGAAATTCCTGGGTTCATGGCTTTTGATTCGAACTTCCTGATTGCAGATGAAGGTGTAGATTTTACAGATATACCGATAGAATCGGCTCCACCGATGGATGTTTTGCTGCAGGAAAGAAATATGGCGGCTAATGAACTGAAGGAGCTGAACAGCGGCAATGGACCAACTGGAGCTCCCCCTTCTGAAAAATCCGTCTTCATCTATCACACACATAGCTGGGAATCATATTTGCCCTTACTCGGGCTAGATGGGGCAGAGAATGAGAACAATGCGGTGGATGGAAAAACAAATATCACCATAGTAGGTGAGTTACTTGGTAAGGAGTTGGAGAGAAGGGGAATAGGTGCAACTGTTGATAAGACAAATATTGGCCAGGAGCTTAATAAAAGGGGATGGCTTTCCCCGAAATCTTATGATGTCTCACGAACTTTAGTTAAAAGCGCGATGGCTGGTAACGATCACCTAGAATATTTCATCGACCTGCACCGTGACTCTTTCAGAAAAGACTCCACAACGGCAATAATCAACAATAAACCATATGCAAAACTTGTTTTTGTCATAGGGGAAGAAAATAAAAACTTTCAGCGAAACGTAAAATTTGCCAATGAACTGCATCAGTTTCTGAATAAAAATTATCCTGGTATAAGCAAGGGAGTTTTGCCTAAAAAAGGGATAGGCGTAGACGGAGTGTACAATCAGGACCTAAGCGGAAACTCATTAGTTGTCGAAGTAGGCGGTGTAGATAATAATATGAAGGAGTTAAAAAATACAGTAGAAGCATTAGCAGAAGCGATCAGCCAACTCTATTGGAAGGCTGAAAAAGTAAATGGCTAATAACCTTGAGAAGTATTTATGGCTGATTTGGATGAGTTCAACTACATTCATATCCTATTTATTTTTGTCACTGACAGTTACGATTGCTTTTTTCCTGGCAGGCCTTGCCTTGGTCTGTAAAAGCCTGATTGATGACTATTTAGAAGTGAACGAGGATGGAACGAGAGAATAAAAACCAAAAACCATTGAGGTGCTTTTGGCGCACCTACAATGGTTTTTCATTTCAAAAGCTCTCTCGCTATTTAAACCAGCCCTTTTTCCTGAACCATAAAAACATTGTGAGACCAATGAAAGACATCGTGAACAAAGCACCGAAATAGCCATATTGCCAGCCGAGTTCAGGCATATTTTCAAAATTCATTCCATAGATTCCAGCAATGAAGGTAAGAGGCATGAAAATCGTTGTGATTACGGTAAGAACCTTCATAACCCTATTTGTTTCATGAGAATTCATGGAAAGGTAGCTGTCCCGAATATCAGTGGTAAGTTCGCGGCTGGCCTCAACTTTTTCTCCCAGCCTTAATAAATGATCATGAATATCAGCAAAGTATTCCTTTCTGGCCAAAATATCTGCCAGCCTGTGAGAATTGATCATCCGATAAACAAGGTCACGCATCGGAGTAATCGTATGCCTTAATGATAGCAGCTCATGCCTCGTATCAAATAAATCTTCGAGTAATTCTTCCATGGATCGTCCAGTTGAATTTTCATCTATCTCATTTAATAAATCCTCGATCTTATATACAAGCGGAAAATAATTATCTACAATTTTATCTATAACATGATAAAGGACAAGCGAAGGGTCCCAGTTACCAGGCGTTTTAGTCAGTTCAAGACGGCTCCATACATCATCGATTTCACGATTCATTTCCATATGAAAGGTAATGATGTAATTTGTGCCCAAAAATAAATCGACCTCTTCCTTATCCATTGAATCAGCATTAAGCGCCTGGACAACAAAAAAGTTATAATCATCGTAATAATCGAGCTTTGGCCGTTGAAGCGTGTGTATGCAATCCTCGATTGCCAAGGGGTGGAACCTGAGCGGCTCCTTCAGAAATTCTATTTCATCTGGAGTGGGCTCATTAAAATCAATCCAGTACCACCGATAATCACCTGATATCAATTCAGGTATACTCATGCCAGTCCTTATTTCATGTGATTGGCTAAATGCAATAGTTCGAATCATATCGTCTCCTGATTAGCTTTTTTTCTTTTATCTTATAAAAATTGGCGAATAATGAACAGCAAGAGCCCTTAAGGTTTCATCTCCCAATCAGTTTTCCTGCGGAAATGAAATTATTCTCATAGTTTATTACTATCTATTTAAAATCAAGAATAGCTGATATGATTATAAATGAAAATCAAATCAATTATTGTATGGTTCAGCTATAAAGACTTTTTTATTTATCACGATATTTTTTCCAGTAAATCACTTATCAATGCAACTGAGTGACCAATTAAGGAGGAAGAAAGATGCTGCATCACATAGAAATAAATGTTTCGGACTTAAGCAAAACGATAGAATTTTGGGAATGGTTTTTATCTGATTTGAATTATAAAAAATTTCAAAAGTGGGATAGAGGGATAAGCTGGATATTTGAGCATACATACCTTGTATTCGTACAAACAGAAGACCGATTTCTTGAATCAGGTTATCACAGGTCAAAAATAGGGTTGAATCACCTGGCATTCCATGCGCAATCAAGGGAGCAAGTGGACGAAATAACACTGAAACTGAAAGATATGGGTGTTCCTATTCTTTATATGGACAAGCATCCCTACGCAGGTGGCGAGAATTACTATGCGGTATTTTTTGAAGATCCAGATCGTATAAAAGTGGAGCTGGTTGCTCCTTAAAATAAACGGATCATTCTATCAATCTAAGTGTATAACTCTAACATACGGGAAAAGTAGAGCCCTTACATGAGCACTTTGTTCTTCTGTTAAATCAATATGTAGACATCCATTTTATCAGAGACTTTCTTTCAAAAATACAATACTAAACTCTTACATATTATTGTATAATCCTATAAAAAAATCGAAATGGGGAAAAGCGATGTTTTCATTTAAAGTCGATGAAGAAATCGAGATTGAATTAATGCAGCAGCATCACAAGGAAGAATTGTATGCATTGATCGATACTAATCGTGAACATCTTAGGAAATGGCTGTTGTGGGTGGATAAAAGAAAAGCTGCTGAAGACCTCGAACCGATCATCCCAATTTGGATAAGAAATTACGCTGATAATAATGGCTTTGATGCGGGTATTCGGTACAATGGAGATTTAGTAGGGATGTTAGGACTTCACTACATCGATTGGAAAAACAAGAGCACGAGCATTGGCTACTTTTTATCAGAAAATGCACAAGGGAATGGGATCATCACAAGATCGGTATCTTCCTTATTGGATTACTTATTCACTAATATGAATCTTAATCGGGTTCAAATTCAATGCGCCGTCAATAATGCCAAAAGTATAGCGATACCAGAAAAATTAGGTTTTTGCAATGAAGGGATCACAAAGGATGGACAATGGCTATATGACCACTATGAGGATCTTGTTACATACAGTTTATTAGCAGTCGACTGGAAAAATAAAAAGTAAGTGCACTCACTCGTCGGGTTTTACTTTCAAAATTCAAGTTCGAAAAGTACTAACAGATCACGTAATCATTTCCTATAGGAAAAGGGCACGGATATTTACCATTTCGTGCCCCTTTAAACGAAACCATCACAAATCTCTTTTTACTATTTTTTCTTCATCCCATGCTTCCGCTGGCATTGAAATTTTTCCGGAAACTGCTTTTTAATCCCTATTGATAAAGTATCAGCAAATTTTACCATGTGATCTTCACCCTGGTCATACGCACTAATATCTGCAGCCCAGTCTTTCTTCAATCGTGCAGTTACTTGATCAGTAACAAATTGCAGATGGATGTACAAATCTTCTTTTAGTTCTTTTTCGTTATAATTTGGGTTTGCACTGCTAAGGAATTGAACTATATCATCAGCATTTTTGTACCATTCAGTATTAAACTTTTTAAAATTTGCCTGATCACCAGTTTTCGCGGCTTCAACCAATTTTCCAGCAATGGCAATATGGTCCTTTAATAGAGCTCCTAACTTATTTCCCGCTTCATCACCGTAGTATGGCTTAATGGCATTTCCGATGTCCTCTTGATTTTTCATCAGCCTAGCAAGAACTTGATCCTGATCCTCCAGGCCAGCCAGGTTGCTTTTAATATAATCCCTCGTCCACATGACATGGTCAATCCAAAGCTTTCTCATTCCGCCCTTTAATTGTGCAACTGCGTGCCAGTTGCAATGTTGGTGTGCTCTTTCGTTTCCCTCAGCATTCGCTGTAATCTGGGGAAACCCAATACCAATGGCCAAAATAATCACTATCATTTGCAAAAATAGTTTTCTCACGATCTCGTCTCCTTTATGGTTAAAATAAACATTTGTTATTGTGTATTAAAATTTATATTTCATTCCCTAGCCTGCACATTTTTAATCGCTCCATCTTACAATAGAGAGGAGGGATCACAATGAATGTGAATGAAAAGTATTTTAGGCCATCAAAAAGTCCAGCACTTAATATAAGAAGATTTGTGCAAACAAGTTCACCTTTACAGTTGCAGGAACTGATAAAAAGCCCTTACGAGACAGTAATCCATTTCTTCAGTGTGATCCGTGAAGCAGAAAATTTGCTTCCAGGGAAAATAGGTGGGTGCGGTACGGTGGGAATGGCAAAAGAGCCTTTTCCAATCGCGTATCAATTTTTATCAAAAGATTTCCAGACAAAGTTAAGTTATAGTGACTTCCTTAAACTTTTCGAGGGAATAGGCCATATTAACTTACTGAAATTGATCCCTATAGCCGATAACCAGCTTTTTTATGAAATCGAAACCATAGAGGGGTCAGACAAACAAATCACCTATTTTGGTTATTATTATGGTTTTATTAAAACAGTGAAGGATTTGGATGGCTTCAAAATTGAGGAGATAACTCGTACAGGTGAGGACTTCCTGTGCGCTGCTTACCATGGGTGGGCTCATGATGCCGAGGCTAATGTCAATATTAGGTATGGTGAATGGTGTCACATGATTAAACAAAGTTATCCGATGGTAGAAAAAGACTTTATGAAATACTTTCGCTTTCTTGGTAACGATGGCGAGTACTATATGATTGTTTTTGTGGAACTGACAAATGGCACGGATGTGGAAATAGGACAGTTTGTCTGGAAGGCTGGCAAATGGGCAAAAATACTTTTAAATCCTGAGGATTGCATAAGCAGATACCAGATAATAAACCGTTTTTCGGAGACGATGGCAATGAAGTACTTAATCCAGGAGCTTTAAAACAAAGTACAATCCAGTAAACAAGAATAAAGCTCTTTTCATTTGTATAAAAAGAATATACTCATTATTACTTTTTTATAGACAAGTAACGCACAACTAAATATTTCGTCTACTTAAATACATTGAGCAAGTCAAATTACGGGATTGGAATGAAGAAGATGGTGTTTTCAATTGTTTTTCTTATTGGCATGGCTTTTCCTTTCATTTTCATTAAAGCAAAAGCAAAATGGCTCAAATGGCTGCCCGGAGTGATATTTTTTATTTGTACATTGGGGATGGGGGTAAAAGTTTTACTTTTTCCAGCCGCTGAAATGGCTGTGTTGGGCGAAATCATCTATACCATGCTGTTGGGAACGGCAACGCTTGGTAGTTTCATCAGCGGTGTAATCATATATTTCATGAAAAAGACTTCAATATAATTGCGGCCCATCTAAAGTGGCCGTTTTTTATTTGGCAATATGGGAAGGAAATGAGCTTTTTCAAAAGAATATATAAAGAATTAGAGGTTAGATAATTTATCGTTGAAAGGATATAGCAAATGATGCCTTTAACAGTGAGACATTCATTAGTGAGCAATAAGTACATTCAGGGCCTTTTGCAAGAATATGAATTTGGGACAGTGACAAGTTGTTCGTTTTTAACAAGAGGATTGAATGATACTTATAAGGTTGTTGCTGATAATAAAAAATACATTTTCCGGCTTTATCGAAACGGTTGGAGAACAAAATCAGATATCCTGTTTGAATTACATGCAATTAGCCATCTTTCCGAATTCGGATGCCCGGTGTCAGTACCTCAACCAAATAAAGCTGGTGAGTGGCTGATTGAAGTACCCGCTCCGGAAGGAATCAGATATGGTGCGTTGTTTACTTATTCAAACGGGGACAGACCAGAAATAAATCAAAAAAATTGCACTTTGATTGGAAAGGCACTAGGGAATATACATAAAGCTTCAGATGGTACACCATTTGACTCAGGCTATAATAGAACCTATGAAATAAACCTTGAACATTTACTGTATCAGCCTATGTTCTTGATTGCACCAATTATAGAAAAATTCGCAGGGGAAGATAGGTTACGATTTTTACAGCAAATAACTGATCGGATTGAATCGGATCTGTTAAGTGAAAATCTAGAAATTGGTTTTTGCCATGGAGATTTCCATAATTTCAATATGCATATAGATAACGATAGGATTGAGGCCTTCGATTTTGATTGCTGTGGAAATGGGTATCGTTCTTATGACCTTGCCGTGTTTTGGTGGAATCTAAAACAGAACTATCCTCATTTGGAACCCGATTGCTGGAAAGCATTCTTAGAAGGATATCTAAGCGAAAGAAACATAAACAATTCTGGACTTAAGCTTTTGCCACAGTTCGTTGCCTTAAGACGAATCTGGTTTCTTGGAACCTTATTAAGGAACGATGATGTTTGGGGTACCAATTGGATTAATAAAGACAATCTAGAAAAATTCCTTGCACAATTGGAGCTAGATGAAAAGGATTTTTAGTAAGTTCTGACGGGAGATAGAATACTGAGAGGTCATCAATAGATACCAATTACGGAGGATAACAATGGAAAGAGTAGATGTAGCATATGCTCTCATTTATTTAGAAGACGAAAAGAAGATACTGATGGTTAATAATGTTGGCAGCGGCTGGTCTTTACCTGGCGGGGCAGTTGAGCCTGGTGAGACACTGGAACAGGCAGTCGTACGAGAAGCAAACGAGGAAACAGGCTTGATTTTAGAAGCTGTTAACATTGTAGCAATCAATGAAATGTTCCAGGAGGATAAAGGTGTACATGCAGTATTTTTCACTTTCAATACAAAGATTATAGGCGGAGATATTGCCATTAACGATGCAGCTGAAATTTCGGAGATTAAATGGGTTGATTTGCAGACTGCGAATGCATTAATGCCATTCCATCCTGAAGGAGTAGAATTCTTGCTTCAGAGTTCGGCTCCATACCATTTTCAACAATAAAAATGAGGTTATAAGGATGAATATTGAAAACATCATTCTGGAATTAAAAAACAAAGAAATCGTCAAAGGTGATACAGATTTTTCTATGCTAAGTGGCGGAACGACTAGTGAGTTATTCTTGGTTCAATCTCGCTATGTAATTAAAAAAAATGAACCACAGGTGCTTGAGGCAGAAGCTATATTTCTCAAAGAGTACTCAGAGATTCATTTATTTCCAACACTTATATACCAGCAACCGTTAAATCATTACATAGTCTATTCTTTTGTTGAAGGCGAGACAGCATACCAGAGAAATAACAAAAGCGGAGTTTTGATTCAACTTGTACAAAATGTCTTCAATCAATATAAAATTGTCGAATCTACTGCAGGTTGGGGCTGGGCCGATGATCCAAGTAAATCCTGGACGGAGTTTTTACTCAAGAGAGCCCATGAAGCAAGTGACATACTCCAAAACTACCTTCAAGATGAAGATAGGGATTTTGTTTACACCTTGATTAAAAATCGAAAAAACGATAGTAATATTCAGCCAAATCTGCTTCATGGCGATTGTGGTGTGCATAATTTTATATTTGAAGAGAGCAAATTGACCGGTGTCATTGATCCAACACCGGTAATCGGTCCAAGACTTTACGACCTGATTTACGCATTCTGTTCTTCAACAGATGACCTGAAAATAGAAACGATTGAGGCCGCAGCCAATGCTCTCCTGGAAGATACCAAGAATTTGTATGAAAATGTACTGATAGGACTTTACCTTCGCATCGCAACTTGTATTAAACATCACCCTGGGGATTTTGATGAATATTTGAATGCATGGGAATATTGGAAAAGACAGATATAGCAAGAAAAAGGAACCTTCTGAATGATATTCCTTTTTCTTGCAGTATTTATTGCTCTGCATCATGTGCAGCCAGAGTCTCACTATAATCACGATAATGATAAAATATTAAAATTAGGGTAAAGACTTTAGGAGTTTGGTATTCTAATGATGTTAAACAAAAAGGAGGGAATAGGCATGGGAGAGTGTAAAATTGATCACAGCCATGAAGATGTAAAGAAGAAATACGAGTCCCAGATGGAATTTCTGCCTCAGGATATGAGTACTTTGTTCAACAAGTTTTTTAAAGAGGAACATACCCAGGACATATTGAATGAAGTATTTCATTTACTAAAAAAGTATGACCTTGTGACAGAGGAAGAAAAAAGCGAACGCAACAACAGATTATACTTAGTTTTAAACAATGTTTAAACAAATCTTCAAAGGGGCGAAACGCTCCTTTTTTTTGTGTAAATTTCAGAATTTTCTTAGTTTGAATTATCAATAAAATACCTATTGTCAGCCAAAACCAGAAGGAGTAAAATTAGGTGGATATTTCGAAATCCAAAATAATTTTACTATTTTGAAAGAAGAGGAATGTATGCAAAGTCCTTCTGAGATTATTAAATTGAATGAAAAGAACAGCATCATTAATGGTGTAGCCTCCACTATTGTCATGAGTATGAGTAATAACTATTTTGCGCTGTTTGCAATAGGTGTCCTTGGAGCTACGAATTACCAGGTCGGCTTGATCAGTTCATTGCCGCAAATAATTGGGATGTTCGCCATGATCCTCGGAACTGCCATCATGAGCAGACTTCAGGAAAAGAAGAAATTCACAGGACGTTCCATTTTTTTTACCCGCTTGTTTTTGATTGGCATGTTTTTTGTTATCTATCTGCCAGTCGAATATAGGGCATGGACGTTCGTATTGCTGGTTGGTTTAATGAATTTGCCTGGTTCATTCGCAATGCTTAGCTGGCAGTCCTTCATAGGAGATTTAGTATCCGACAGCAGAAGAAGCGGATTTTTCAGTGAGCGAAACAGAGTCCTGACAATTGCCGGCATGATCACGACACTAATGATCGGCATTGCTCTGAAATGGTTTGATAAAGTGAACCCGCTCCCGTACCAGATTTTATTTTTGATGGCGTTCGTGTTTGGTGTTGTGGAAGTTTTTTATTTAAATAGACATATAGAACCCCAGAGGGAATTAAAAACCGAAAAAAGTAAATTCAACTTCGGGTGGGATGCCTACAAGTACAAACCATTTATCTACTTTTTGATTTGCGGATTGTTTTTTAATTTTGCATGGCAGCTGGCATGGCCGCTGTTCAATATTTACAATATAAAGGTAGCTCATATGACCGGTTTCTGGATCAGCATCATCACGGTCGCCAATCAGATTGGCCAAATTATAAGTTTTAAATGGTGGGGAAGGATGGCTGACAAGCACAGCAATGCGAAAATGCTGGCAGTTACAGCGCTTGGAATGGCAAGTGCACCGTTCTTGACCATCCTATCAACAAATATGTATTATTTAACCTTTGTTAACTTTACATCAGGGTTATTCGTTTCTGGTACAGTACTTTTGCTGTTTAATCAGCTTCTTGAAGTCACAAGGGAGGAAAACCGTGGGAGTTTCATCGCACAGTACAATATCTTGCTTGCCATAATAGGCTTTATCGCACCTCAGGTTGGTGTATACCTGCTCCACCTTAGTTCGGTTGAAACAGCGATGAACATCGCGTCTGGATTGCGTGCATTAAGCGGCGGTGTTTTTCTATTTTTCTTCCTATATATGAAAAAGCAATATTTCACAAACAAGATCGCTGTACAAAGAACATAAAAGAAGGAGCCATAAATCTGGCTCCTTCTTTCTATATATGAAAATGTATATATCTAACATCTTTTTTTATCAGCTGCCTGCATTGTTTCTCTGTCGTTTTTGTATGGCATTCACTCCCATGACGACAGCAATCAGTTCTTCATTTGATAACAAATCTGTATCGTTTTTCAGCTGATAAGCAGGGGAAGCAAAGAAGCCGCTAAACCACTCAAATCTTGCAACAGCGACATCACCCTCTAAAATCTCGTATTCATTCGAAAAAGCCTCAGAGGTTATAGTAAAAACACCGCGGCCGTATGCATCATATTCAAATTTCTTCGAAAAAAGGGAGAACTTCGAACCGAGAGAACCCAACTCGTTTCCCTGACTGTCGTATATCCTCCATTTGATGCCCAACATCGGAAATTTTCCGCTAATCATTAATTCCCCGTTAGAATTAAGTACGTCTATTCCTGAACTGAACGCACTCCTTAAATCGAGCTCACCGACAATTTCCTTTGCTTCATTATAGATATCCGTTCTTCCAGCAGAAAAAAAATTATCTTTGAAATAAAGTATATTTTTATCCATCTTAGACCTGCCTCGCGAAATTTAAGTATTTTTTAATTACAAACATGAACCTTTTCGCGTTAACGAAGAGAATCGTATTAATGATATTATATAATAAAATAAGGAAATTCAGTTCTTAATAGGAAGAAAATTCAAATTCAACTTACACTTTTAAATAAGTTAGCTTTCGAGCAGTGAAAGGCCATCAATGGGAACTTAAATCCCATTTCCGGTATCTTTAAAACAAAGGAGAGACTCAAACTGGCATCATAATATTTATAGGATAGAATTTTGCTTGCATATGCTATTACTTTGTTAGCATTGACCGGTACAAATACTCACTGTTTAATTTTATAAATTTATTTTAAAAATACAGTAGTGGTTTAAATCACGAAATAAATTCATAGTGGGCTATTTGGATTATGAAGGGGGAGTGTTATGAACACGAGACATGCATTAGTGATTGGTGGAACTGGGATGCTTGCACCAGTCTCTTTATGGCTATTGGATCAAGGGTATATGGTGTCAGTGATTGGTCGGAATCCAAATCGTTTTGAAAGATTAAAAGAAAAATCGAGTCATACCGATATTACTCCGATAAATGTAGATTATCGAAATATAGGGGAACTTGAAAAAAGAATTGCCATGAGCATACAGAAAAATGGCATGTTGGATTTAATCGTAGCATGGGTGCGCACAGATGCAGAAAAGGCTCTAGAAACCACGATTCAATTAAATACAGTCCCTGGGTATACATGGGAATTAATACACATTCTGGGGAGCGGCCGGAATCTTTCCGAGACGAAAAAAAAGCTGCCCATTCCTGATGATTGTATTTATCGACAAGTGCAATTGGGATTTAAAATAGAAGGAAATCAGTCAAGATGGTTAACAAATGAGGAGATTTCTTCAGGGGTGATAGAGGGAATTCTTAACAGCGACTCTGTTCATATTGTCGGGATGGTCGAGCCATCAGAAAAACGTCCATTTTAGTGATATCATCTTGTTAGGGATATTAGTTGGGATTTGTTATAATCTATTGAAACAGAAGAAGACATACATACTGGAGTGATACCAATGAGAAAAGCACATGAAAAACGTAAGATTAACACCATGAATGAGGAAGTAACATTCATTGGGTTTGGCGCATTATCGATTGGACGAGACTGGGGATTGGCGGATAAAGAGCGTCCGGATGAAAAAGAAGCAGGCATCGTATTGAATTCGGTGCTCGATCTTGGAATCAACCTTGTTGATACAGCCAGTGCTTACCACCGGAGCGAGGAGCGTATCGGCAATTCGATTTCAAACAGGCGTAGTGAATATATTCTAGCTTCAAAATGCGGTGAACATAATGATGAACCTTCTACCTTCTACGATTTTTCCTATAAGGCAATCAAGGAATCTATTGATCGAAGTTTAACCTTATTGAAAACGGATGTCATTGATTTGATGCAAATCCACTTTGGACCAGAACCTGAAAAAGTGATTGCTGAGGGTGAGACAGTCAGAGCGATGAAGGATGCCCAAAAAGAAGGGAAAATCCGCTATCTTGGAGCCTCGATTGATGGCGAACTCGCAAAGCAATGCATCTTGTCTGGGGATTTTGATGTTATGCAGATGGAATATCATTTATTGAACCAGGAAAATGAAGATAACATCAAGCTTTGTGAAGAAAAAGGACTGGGAGTCTTAATCCGGACAGGACTTGGCAGAGGACTGCTGACATCCAAGGCGTTACAGGCAGAGTTCAAACCAGCAAAGCTTGGACAAATGCTTGAACTTGTCCATAATGATGGAGAGCTTCTCTCAACGCTGGCATTAAATTTCCTGTATGAAAACAAGGGCATTAGCTCTGTTTTAATCGGAACGAAAAACCTTGATCATTTCAGGAAGAATATTGAACTGCTTGAAAAGGAATTTGACAAAGAATTACTGGCACAGGCAATCATGATTGGAAAGAATTAAAAAAATTCCCGGCCTAATCCTCAGGCCGGGAATTTTTTAATGACATGAAGTCAAAAGGAGATAGTAATTAAAGGAATTAATTCGTTCATTGGCGAATAAACCTAAAATAATTAAATTGGACAGGTTGTGCAGAGATATGTTGATAATATATTTTCTCCTTGCTTATTTGATTGGCAGCTTGATGGCCGGATTTTTTGTTATAAAAATTCTTGGCAATAAGGATATCAGAGTGGAGGGAAGCGGGAATGTAGGTGCCAGGAATGCAGGAAGAGTGCATGGCAAGACATCTTTTGTCCTAACTTTCCTAGGAGATGCCTTAAAAGGAGCAATTGTCATTCTTGCAGGTAGATACTTTGACTTTACTGATGAAATGGTCCTGGCAGGGTTAGGATTTGCTCTTTTAGGCCATATCAAGCCAATCACGCTAAAGTATAAAGGCGGTATGGGAATTTCAACATTTATTGGAGGTATGCTTGCCTTTGAACCATTAGTAGCAATCGTCCTTATTGCAGGCTTTCTTTTGCTGTACCCTTTAGTAAAAAGCTTTACTTTCGCAGGCTTAGGGGCGTTCATTCTTATTCCATTCACTTTGTTTTTCCTTGAAAGCAGCTGGGGAATTTTTCTCATGTCAGGAATACTAGTTTTACTTATATTGTACGTACATCTGGAAGATATTAAAGAAAGATTAGATAACAATCCTAAATAATTTCCGTCATAGGCAGGACAAACGCTGACAACCATTTCATATGACTGCATATAGTGAAACAAGCAGACATTTTAAGAATGGAAGGAAGGGTTATTTTGATTAACTGGAGCGTGAGGTTAAGGAATAAAACCTGGGTAATCGCCTTTGTATCTCAGATTATGATTGTGGCGCAGATGGTTTTAGAAGGAATGAATATGCTGGGCTGGACTTCATTCAGCCTATCGGAACAGGTTCAAAACGATGTATTGATGCTGGTAAATGGTATCTTCATCATTCTCTCAATGCTTGGAATTGTTCAAGACCCCACTACTAAAGGGCTAAAGGATAGCGAACGGGCAATGACTTATAAAAATCCGAATTAAGTATATGCAAAATGTTTATCGATGACACATTTTGAGGTAAAAGAAAGAATAGGATAAATTATCCAATTCGAAAGGAGCCTTAATATGTGGAGCTGGATAGCAGTCTTGGTCTTGATACTTGCTGCTTTTTTGTTAATTGAAGAGTTAAGCCAATTTATTTGGCGCAGATATTTAAGAATTCCAACAGAAAAGAAGAGTACAAGATTGTCAGATTTTATGGCAAAAGCTAGAGTGTTTAGGCGAAAATACAGGAAGGATCCTTCGCATTAATGTGCAGGATTCTTTTTTAATATAATTTGCATGGTTTTATTATTGAATTTTAGGCTTGATTAAATTAAGATTAAGTAAGATATTCAGAAAATTTAGAAATGAATTAAAGGAGATGAATTTATGAAAAAAGCTATTCCGGAAAACTGGTGGAACCAGCTTAAAGTACCCGCAATCGCTGCACCGATGTTTCTTGTTTCAGGGCCAGATCTTGTAAGCACTTGCTGCAAGAATGGCGTGATTGGATCGTTTCCAGCTCCTAATGCTCGGCCAATAGAAGTCCTTGATGAATGGATGGGCAGACTGAATTCAGAATTGGAAGAGACAAGAGAAATGGAGCCTGACAGGATGGTAGCTCCCTGGGCAATGAATATAGTAGTACATAGCTCTTATAGCCGGCTTGAGGATGAATTAGAATTGTTGAAAAAACATAAGCCACAACTCGTCATTACATCTTTAGGCAGCCCAAAAAGGGTAGTGGAAATAGTGCATGAATATGGCGGACTCGTATTTTCTGATGTCAGCGATGTAAAGTTCGCAAGGAAGGCGGCAGAAACTGGAGTAGATGGTCTTATTTTAGTAGCCAGCGGGGCAGGCGGACATGCCGGGGAACTGAACAGCTTCGCATTTGTTGACTCTGTCCGGACATTCTGGGATGGAATCATTGTCTTGGCAGGTTCGATCTCAACTGGAAGAGGAATTTTAGCTGCCCAGGCTGCAGGGGCAGATCTCTCCTATATGGGAACAAGATTTATCGTTGCGACTGAAAGCATGGCAAATGATGAATACCGGAATATGCTAGTTGACTCTACCCAGGAAGATTTAATCTTGACTGATGCTTTTTCCGGGGTAAAAGCCAATATGCTAAAGCCAAGCATTATAAAGGCGGGCTTGGATCCAGAGAAGCTAGCGAAAAAAGACAAAGTTGATTTTGATGCGATGCAAAAGGACACAAACGCAAAAGCTTGGAAAGACATATGGTCAGCTGGACAGGGTGTAGGAGCCATTCAAAAAATCGAGTCAGCTGCCGAAATTATTGAGCAATTAGAAACAGAATATAATGAGGCCCTGAATAAATTAACCAATAATGCGAATAAATTGAATCCTTTTTCAATAAAATAGAAGTGCTCTCATCGGATGCTAATGTGTCCGATGATTTTTTATTAATGTCCATGTAATAGATTTATCTTAGTACTAATAAAACAAAAAAAGGAATCATTCAAGAAGAAAAATAATCAGGAGATTTTCTATGTTTAGCGTTTAAATATATAACATTATTGGCTGTTACTCACAATGGAAACAAGATAAATCGTTAAAACAGTGTATCCATGATACAATTAAGGTTAACATTTAATACGCGAATTCATTGTTTGTTTTCCTTGGATTCAAAAGGAGACTGATAACAATGCAAAAAGAGATTCAGAGCTTAATCAATGAAGTTAACACGACCGGTGCACAAATATTTTATTATTTTCACGATCAGGATCGCTATATTAATAATGTGATGGCATACGTCACGTCTTCACTGGAGTTAGGGAATCACGTAATGATCATTGAGAATGATCGGTTCATGCCAATCATTCAGGGAAAAATCAATGAACAGTTTAATGAAGATCAAATAGACATGATCCACACAATTAATAATTATGACTTCTATTGCTACCGCGGTAACTTTCATAATGAAACGATATTAAAATATTTAAAAAATATGATTGCACCTTACCAGGAAAAGAAACTACCCATCAAGACCTGGGCACATGTAGAATGGAGAGATCAAAAAGAGATTTTCCAAACACTTGGAGAGTATGAGCAAGAGGCAGATCAAATGCTTCAGGATACTGATTTCACAACACTCTGCGCTTATGATGCAAACCGAGTCCCACAGACCTTAAAGGATATCTTAATTGATTGCCATGACTACTATATGACGGATGATTCCATTAGTATAATAAATAGAAACAAAGTTAAAGCAGAATAACGATCATTATAAATTTAGAGCATCTGATGCAGATGCTCTTTTCTTACGAAGTCCTACTAAACCGATTTCCGTTCTATCAAATGAAACGGGAGCACTATTTTATCAGCGAAATCTATATGTTTGGTTTTTTTTATAAATGCATTAAAAGCAGAAATACCTAACTGCTTAGCAGGAATTTCAATCGTTGTGATATTCAAGATTTCCGAGACTGGATGGTTATCAAAACTTAATACCGCAATGTCATCTGGAACCCTAAGGCCTATTCTATCTGCTTCAGATATTAATCCCGCAGCCACCTGATCATTCCCAACGAGGAAAGCAGTGGGTTTTTCATCCCACTCTGTATACTTCGTAATCACTTTATTCCCATCCTCTATCCTCAAACACTGACCCAGAATCCAATCACTACGAAGCATCTCACCTATTTGCTTAAGTTTATGTTTATATGCAGCTATTCGTTTCTGGCTGTTTGTTCCTTCTAATCGGCCGAGACATATGGCCATTTTCCGATGCCCTTTTGAAACCAGGTAATCCAAGCCAAGATTAAAGGCTTTTACATGTTCTATCGACACGGAAGGGAATTCCTGCTGGTCTGCATCCTCACATAAAATGATTGGCCCAATGTCTTTATATTGTAATAGAAAATCAAACGGAATGGCACGTGAGCAAAAAATGACCCCATCAATCAGTCCACCACGCAATTGTTCTAATGCATCCAACTCTTTATCACGCTTATAATCCGTTTGAAAAAGCACCAGCTGGATGTTATGCTTCTTTGCTTCTACGGCAATTCCTTCTAGAAGCCCGGAAAAATAAGGGTGGTTGATCGTAGGCAACACGATCCCGACCATATTTGTTTTTCCTTGAGATAAATGTACAGCATTCAAGTTGCGGCTATAACCCATTTCCTCAATTGTTTTCAAGACAACTTCTCTCTTTGCTGGACTTACATACGGATGGTTATTAAGCACCCTGGAGACCGTCGTAACTGAAACTCCTGCAATTCGTGCAATTTCTCGGATATTAGCCATTTTCCAAAACCTCACTCAATTTATAAATTGCTTGACCTGAAACGCGTTTCACAGATTAAAGTTGCTCTTAAGTAACTAAAAGGAGTGATTTTCCATGCTTTCGGGTTTAACAATGCTTGCTGGTTTATGTTTATTAGAGATTATTTTAGCAGAGATCGCCTTAGGAAATAGCAAAATCGAAGAATTTAATTTCCACGAATTTTATGATTTTCATCGAGCAGGAAAAAAATAAGGAACAGGCGGAAGAACGCTGCTGTATTACTGGCAGCGTTTTTTCAATAGCAACCATCGTGAAAAGAAATTCCCCATATAGGCTAACCCGAAATTTTATTGTGTCTTATCTCGAAGGCATGTTTCTTATCAAAATAAAATCAAAAAAAGGAAAAGTTAAAAGGGAGCAGAATATTATTGAAGGTGGGCAGGGTAAGTAATTAATAATAGTTGAAACTTTTCCCTGCTGCTTCCGTAAATACTAAAGTCAAATCGAAAGAGGTGAAAAAAATGAGCAAAACGAAGAAGGTTATGGCTGGGATATCTGCTACTGCATTAATGATGGGACTCGCAGGCTGTAACAACAATCAGCAAGTCGCACCAGATCGTGATTGGGAGCCTGACGATTCATCATCAGATGAACAGGACTGGAGCACGGGTGATAGCCAGGATATCCCCCCTGTCCCCGAGGGCACAAACTGTTCTGACTGGGAGTGGGATACAGAGGATGGTGTTTGGGAATGTGATGATTCAAGATCAACGTATTTTGGACATTACTTTTTTGGCGGGATGTTTTTTGCCAACCGTTCCTTGCTATATAAAAGCAATGATTACATGAATTATAAAAATAGTTCAACCTTTAAAGGCGCAAGACTTGACAGCAAAAATAAAAATACTTCGCCAAGTGGAAGCTCTGGATTCGGAAGCGGATCAAGAAGCACGACTGGCGGTTAAAAGGAGAGGCTTAACATGAATCTGTATTTAAATTTTGCGGCCTATTTAGGCTTAGGATTGCTTTTATTGTCAGCTGGGGTAGGCTTGTTCGTGCTTGCCACTCCAAAAATCAAGGAATTTGCGTTAATCGGCCAGAGAAATGTTACTGCAGCGTTATCACTCGGCGGAAAAATGCTAGGACTTGCAATAGTATTAGGTGCAGCAGCAGAGTATTCTATTTCCCTGAAAGATATGGCAATCTGGGGCTCCATTGGGATTTTCACTCAAATCATTGTCTTCTTCGTTGCTGAATTATTGACTGTCCGGTACAGTCTTCAAAAAGCGATTGAGGAAGATAACCGTTCAGTAGGTGTGATCCTGTTCTCTTTATCCCTGGCAGTAGGCTGGATTGTTGCAAAAAGCCTCTCTTACTAGAAAGTAGGATCAATAACTATGAAAAAACTGACTTATTTTATCCATGATGGAACTGGAAATTATGACCCATTTTATGAATACTCTGCAACGAATGTCGGGATTGATGAGTTATATGCCCGCCAGCTTTGCACGTATTTTATATTAAAAGGCAGCCAGTATGAGCTCATTTCCAATGAAATGGATGGGGATGAAGACATACTTGTCCTGGAGGAAAGAGGAAGGAATAATGCGGTCGTAGATGAAAAAGCGTACCGTGGACATGGGATTCATGTAGAGTTCCGGTTGTACAAGGAAAGTGAGAATTATCGACTGCTAGCGGCCGTACCCTGCAAAACACATCTCGACGTAATCAGATATCTCCTAAAGGATGTTACAGATATTCCTGGTTATGGCCAAATGGCGGTTACCTCTACAGAAATCGATGAGGATCGGGGTGTATATGTGCTTTATGTAAAAGACCTCAATGTAACAAGCGCGGAATAGGAGGGTCTTCCATGGATAGCTATAAAAAAGAACGCAGCCATTTTTATCATGAAATAAAAAATTTCTGGCCTGATTTGTATGGAGAAGAATACGCTCTTTATGATATTTCAACCATTGACGAGCCTGATCTCCGAGAGATCAGGCTATGCACACACAGAGTAGGCAGGATTTATTTCAAAGCATCTGAACTGTTAAGAAACGTTGATGATGAAACATTGATAGATATGGGGTTTCCAGCAGAAACGCTTGCTTTCATCAGGCTTAAAACCATTCCATTTGAAAGCGTGATTGCCAGGCTCGACCTGGTAAAGAACGGTAATTCTTATAAATGCATTGAAATTAATTCAGATACTCCCACATTTATTAAAGAGTTGTTTTACGTAAACGGTCTTGTTGCGAAAGAATTCAATCTGGATGATCCCAATGCTGGGATGGCGGAGCACTTAGGAAAGGCTGTCCGAACGAGCATCGCAGAATCAGCAAAATGGCTACAAGAGGTGGAGCCTTATGTGGTTTTCACAGCCCATGAGGACAATATTGAAGATAAAAACACCGTATTATACCTTCAGGAATTATATAGTCTTCCTGCAAAATTCATTCCTCTACATAAATTGATAATCGAACCTGGAAAAGGTCTTTATGATGAAAAAGGAAGGAAAATAGATATCGTTTATCGCCAAACCTTCCCAATCGAAAGTTTAATAGTCGATGAAGACAGTTCGGGGAATAAAATTGGACAATGGCTGCTTCAGCTTGTTCTTGGAAAGAAGCTAGCAATCATTAATCCGCCTTCTGCATTTCTGCTTCAAAACAAAGCAGTCCAGGCCGTAATTTGGGGACTGCATGAAAATAATGATGATTTTTTCACGGAAGAAGAACATACCTGGATTCAGGAATATTTTCTGCCAACTTTTTTAGAGGCGAATCCCTTCATTAATAAACAGACTTCATATGTTAAAAAGCCGATTTTCGGAAGGGAAGGAGACACAGTCCAAATATTTGGTCCCGGTGGAAATGTGTTGGCTGAAGAACAACAAAAAACTTATTCAGAAGTTCCATCTATTTATCAAAAATACGTTGAACTCCCTCGAACCAATTATCAAAGCGAAAAAGGAAGGAAAATTGGCCATCAGCTTATAGGAAGCTTCTTAATAAATGGAAAGCCATCTGCAATTGGTTTTCGAGTTGGCGGTGAGATTACCAACAACCTCTCATGCTATTTGCCGGCAGGGCTGACCAAAGGGTAAGGAGGATCACAGATGTGGATTCTGCAAAAGTTTTTTTCTAAATTAATGAAAATCAGCCTATGGAAAGTTATCTTGATGACAGCCTTGGTGATATTGTTAAGCAGCCTGGTCATTAAAACGCTCGAACCTGAAACCTTCCCAAGGTTCATGGATGCCTTATGGTGGACAATGACAACCGTTGTCACCGTGGGTTATGGGGATTTTTCACCGAGCAGCGATTTAGGCAGGATTTTTACAATGCTGCTCCTTTATACCATTGGCATTGGAGCAATGGGCGTCATTATTGGGAAAATTTTCGAAAGCTTAACCCTATATAAAAAAATGAAGGAGGAAGGGAAGTTGGCTTATAAAGGAAATGGGCATTATATTCTCATTGGGTCCTCACGGGATAAATTGAAAAATGTCGTCGATGAAATACTTAGTGCTAACAAAAAGTGCGATATTGTAATCGTTGACCATAGCAATGAATCACCTGTACAGCACGATCGTGTCCATTTTGTAAGCGGAAATCCAGCCGAGGAAGAAGTGTTGATGCAGGCTAATATTCTTGAATCGAAATCCGTAGCGGTCTTTACGGACGATCGTATTGATTTGCCTGAATACGCAGATGGCAAAACACTTTTAATTGCCTCAAGAGTTGAACATATTTCTAAGCACTATCATAAAAATTTATATACCATTGCTGAAATCATGAAGGAAAAACATATCGCACTATTTGAACATGCAAATGTTGATGAATTTATCTTATCCAACGAATCCGTTTCTAAGCTGATGGCACATGCTGCGATCTTCCCTGGGTCAAGCAGGCTTTTTAAACAATTACTCAGCAATACAGAGGGGGAAAACCTGTACGAAATCGTTAAAAGACCTCATTGGAATACGTATAAAGAAGCCGCTATGGAACTCTTTGATTTAGGAGCCACACTCATTTCAGATGGCCATGCTCTTGATGTAGCAAGGAAGCATAACGAACAAATTCCGGATGGGACAAAAATGTTTGTTATTTGTGATGAAGAAACGTATATAAAAATAAGCAGGTAGGCATTTGTTCTTATTTTTATTTAAATTGTAAAAAATATTTCTTATTAAGTTTAAAATACATTTATACGGATATAATAATCACGCAAGGTTAAATTGCAATTTTTTTAAAAGGCTAGGAGGCAACAATTGTGGAACGTGGTAAGGTAAAATGGTTTAACAGTGAAAAAGGTTTTGGTTTCATTGAGCGTGAAGGCGGCGAGGATGTATTCGTACATTTCTCAGCTATCCAGGGCGAAGGCTACAAATCTTTAGATGAAGGTCAAGAAGTTACTTTTGAAGTTGAACAAGGTCAGCGTGGCCCACAGGCGACAAACGTACAGAAAGCCTAACTAAGGATCCCTAAAACAGACTCACATTGCTGAGTCTGTTTTTTTGTTGTCAAAAATCTTTATCAGAAAAAAAAGAACACATCATGTATGTGTCCCAACTATAATCCAAAAAAGGAACTTATAAAACTCCGCTTTTTTAATTTTCTAAAAGAGGATACTGGAGAAAATAACGCTTTATTTTCCTCCTTGGCCGGTTCTTCAAGATGTGCTGCCGCCTGCTGCATGCCATCGATTATCTCGTTTAATCTAGCGATCTCAGACTGCAGATCTTCAATTTCCCGTCTATGCTGCAGAATCTGATAGGAAACTACATCATCTGCTTTTCCGTTTAATTTGTTCTCCAGGTAATCCATCCTCTGCAAAAGCTGTTCAACTCTAGCATCACTTTGGGGTGCTGCTACTGTCGCTATCCGTGGCTTTTTTCCTTTCAACTTTAAATCCTGCAACAATACTCCATTGTTCAGCTGCTCCTGAATATCCTTTAGTACCTCAATGCTTTCCTCTGAGAATTGATAATGCCCTAATTCAGTCCGTTCCATCTGAAGGTTCGCCTGCTTTACCCACCGTTGAATGGTACTCGGTGAAACTCCAAGCATCTTTGCCACTGCGCTAGTATTCATCCTGATCCCTCCTTGTTAATAAAAGGTTTCGCTGCTGATTTCTTTTATCCTGTACAGGTGACAAAACTAGTTTTTATTCGGCAAAGAAAGTGCATATATAACAGGATTTTCTCGCCAACTTCTGAACCCCAATTTAATAATGTACATGAAATTATAAAATAGATAATTGGGTAATTTATCTAATTCTGTACATTATCAGACCACGTTAACGGATCTTTTTTGTCTTTAGAAAAATTTTAAACGAAAATTGCGAAACTTTTTCTGGCAAAGGATGGTAATATTGTTATAACGGAGAAGAGGGTGAGATAAACATGAAATTTCAAATGTTATTTAGCAAGCCAGTAATCATTACAGTCATTTGCGGACTTATATATGTTGGATTTTTACACATTAACATAGTTCACCATGGAAATATGGCGGCGCCTAAGAACGCAGATTATATTATTGTGCTTGGTGCCCGTGTGAAGGGTACGGTTCCGTCATTGGCACTTCAGGAAAGGATCGACAGTGCTGCAGAGTATTTGAAAGAGAATAAAAACACCATTGCCATTGCATCTGGGGGCAAAGGACCTGGTGAAGACATCTCTGAGGCCGAATCAATAAAAAAAGAATTAGTTGCTCATGGCATCGATGAATCCAGAATCATATTAGAGGATCAGTCAACCGACACATACGAAAATATCGGTTTTTCAAAAAAGCTCATCCCTGAACATGCGAAGTCAGGAGTGTTAGTGACAAATGATTTCCACATTTTCAGAGCTAAAATGATTGCTGTTAATGAAGGTCTTGATTTAGGCGGTCTTCCTGCTAAAACTCCAATACAGGCCTTATTAAAATCATACATCCGTGAATACTTAGCCTTAACAAAATATTATCTAAAGACCTTAATATAGAGAACACAACCATATAGATTCATGATAATACTGCCATATACAAGTATGAATAGATTCCAACTAAACGAGGTGAATTGATAAATGCTATAGCCGTCATCATGAATTTTATAACCTGGCTGGCCCTTCTCATCATGATTTGGACAGTTTATAAAAAGCAGCAAATAAAGCCGGAAATCTGGAAAATGCTCATAGTGGTTTTTGTAGGTTTATTCTCATTTTCTATTAATATCTCAGTTATGGAGCAGCAGGTGAAATTAGCCATCCTGCCGCTTGGTGTCTGGATAATATATTGGATTTACTCAAGAAGGAACGAGGGCAGGAGCTGGAATAGGTACCGTCAATATGCCTGGATTGGATTTATTGCGAATTACTTTTTTCTCCTCATGAGTTTATTGATTATTTTTATCCATGGATGGATCTACCCGAAAGATGAAATTTCCACTTATATTTCTGATTTACATGATTCCTCGATTATTAAGATACACCCTACCGGCCAAAACGTTAGCCTGGATCAGGGAGCACTGCTTTCACAGTTAAAAGAAGCAACCAGGAAACCTGTCTATAGCGAGAAATGGTATTATGAAACATATGTTAACGTAGAAAATAAAACCAAAACGGACGAACGATTCCCCTATCAGCTTACTGGTGTCAGACCTAAACAGGGAAGCGGAATCTCTTTCATGATTTTTATAGAACAGAATGGTAAAGGAATCTTAATTTCCCATGGCCAAGAACAATTATATTTCCGTCTTGATGCCCCCATATTAAAGGAGGCGAGGTAGGATGTATCATAAGAAGAAGCTTATTCTCATATCATTTTTTGTTTTGATTTTTTTGGCAGGCTGTTTAGGATACTGGTTTTACCTGTCACCTCCTGGAAAATTTCCAAACAAGCAAAAGGCTATTGATGCAATGATGAATACCTTTCCTGAAGCAGATATAAAAGAGATACAGGACGTCATATTTCTTGACACAAAACATGTTTATGTACCATTTATCACTAATGATGAGGGATATGGATCTAGTTTTTGGCAATGGAAGCAGCATGAATGGCAATTTGTAAGTATCGATACAGGATCCACTCCGAGAATATGGACAATGGAACCTGAGAATCCTGCGTCGACTTATATCATCTGGAATTTTCACCCCGATAATCAATTGAAAAACCTAACATTCTACTTAATGAAAGAAAGAGGTTATTCTTTTTCAGACGGAAAACAAAGCTACCAGCCGGAAGTGGAAATGAACTTCAATACTAATTTAGAAGATAAACCATCCTATGGAAGTATTATGATACCAAACGCATGGCAAGATTATATCTTAGCAGAACGCCGTCTAATGGAAAGTCAAAGTACAGAACCACTTTTTATAGACTGGTTCCAGCCTCCTCAACACTACTTTGGCTGGCACTCGAAGTCTAAGAATGGTTCTGAGGATTATCCGCCGTATCCTAAAAATAATAACGGGTTCGGTACGGGGGATAATTCAATAGAGTTTATGAGATATGTAGATAAGGAAGATTTATATTGAAACTAAAGAGGTAAGTGAATATAAATGGGCAAAAGTTTTAAGCATCCATTTTCACAAGATTGAGCAGATACAGGCACCATTCTAGGAGACCTCTTATTTTTGCTGAAACCTTTAAGCGTTAAAATTCGTATTATTCAATGAAAAGAAAAGAAGGTGGGGAATCATGGATAATTGGCTATTTGTATTTATCGCGAACATATTAGGCGGAATCATTGTATTTTATTCACTAAGTTTCCTTTTTTCAGGTTTGAATATTGACTCATCATTTTTTATCGGTATTTTTCTTTTTATCCAATTAAGTTTTATTACTACTCTACTATACAATCTAATGCATAAGGTCAATAAACTTGAAAAATCTCAATCTGAACATGAAAATAAGTGGGGGGCATAGCATGAATCCGATCTTAAATGAAGTAGGAACCATTTTCATTCCAGTCAGCGACATTGAAAAGGCACGGGATTGGTATTGTGATATACTAGGTTTTCCGAATGATAGAGAAATATTATTTGGTCATCTATATGTTCTGCCAATGAAGGGTACAGGCATAGTATTAGACAGCAAGATTTATTCAGCACAAACTATTTTTCGTACCCCGGCATTTCATTTAAACGCAGCTGATATTCAAGAGGCATATGAATATTTAAGTGCCAAACAAGTCGATTTGGCTACAGCAATTGAACATGAACATTGGTTTAATTTCAGAGACCCCGATGGCAACCACATAATGGTATGCAAATGCTGAATACTACCTGCAGATTCTTTTATTAACAAAAGTGTATGTTATTAAGCAAAGATCTAGATTTCATATTAAAAGGAGATTCATAAATGTTATTAAAACGATTAATAAAACTAACTGCCATTGTGAGCTTATTTTCACTTGCATTGGGATTTTCCATGCCGGCCTTCGCTTCCAGCGATAGTGATGAAGATAGCATCAATGAAAAATACGGCCTTCCGATCGTTGTTTATGGAGAAGCTTTATCAGAAAAGCAAAAAGGTGAGGTACGTGAATTACTGGGTGTTAAAGATCCAACAAAGGTTAAAGAAATTACTGTTACCGGTAAGGACCTAGTTACTTATATAAAAGGTGATGAACATTCCAATATGTATTCTTCTGCAAAAATCACAAGGAAGGATACAGGCGAGGGCTTGGTCATCAACCAGGTAACCCCTGAAAACATAACGGAAGTAACAGATGAAATGTATGCGAATGCATTATTGACAGCGGGTATCCAGGATGCAGTCGTAGATGTCGCTTCACCAGTAAAGGTTAGCGGACATTCAGCATTAGTAGGTATTTACAAGGCCTATGATGAAGGAGACGGAACAGCGTTAAATAAAGATCGTACTGAGGTAGCGAATGAAGAGTTAAACCTTGCGACCGATTTAGCGAAAAAGGAAGGTCTTGATCAGGATAAAGTCAGTGAGCTCCTGACAGAGATCAAAAAAGAAATCGCTGCACAAAATCCGGCAACCAAGGAAGAAATCGAGAAAATCATCGATGAAAAATTAAAGACACTGGAAATCCAGCTCAGCCCTGAAGATAGGCAGCTGCTTGTAGACCTGTTCAATAAAATGCGTGACCTGAACATCAACTTTGATAACGTTCAGTCCCAATTAGAGGATTTATCGAATGATATTCAAAAGCGGATCGAGGAAACAGTTGGAGATAAAGGATTCCTGCAATCAGTATCTAGTTTCTTTAAGGAGTTATTTGAGAGCATTAAAAATATTTTTTCATAGGCTCTAGGCATCTCAGTTGCTATTGCAACACTATAATCCGCGTAATGTCGCAATTATAAAACAGGGGACTAATCCTCTGTTTTTTATTTTTCTATATTCAGCTTTCATTTATAATGTAAGAATTAGAACATTAAGATAATTTTAATGGGGGAGTTTAATTAATGAGAATTCGGCAAGCGGAAGAAAAAGATGCTGAGAATTTCGCCAGACTCATACGGGATGTAGAAAATACATCTGAGTATATGCTTTATGGACCAGGGGAGAGAACCTTTAATCCTGATAGCAAGAAAAAAATGATCACAGCTTTTATAGCTGAGAATAATTCCGCGATATTTGTCGCGGAAAAAGAAGAAGAACTTCAGGGCTTTTTAATTGCCAAGGGAGGAAGTGCACAAAGGAATTTACACACCGCATATCTCGTGATTGGTATCCTTGAAAACCAAAGAGGCACCGGAATTGGCACGAAGCTTTTTGAAGAACTATTTAACTGGGCAAAAGAACATAACCTTCACAGGCTGGAACTTACGGTTATGAGCCATAACGAAGCTGGAAAGAGATTATATACGAAAATGGGTTTTGAAGTTGAGGGTACGAAGAGGCATTCCCTTATAGTAGATGGAAAATATATCGATGAGTATTATATGTCAAAGCTTTTATAGAGACATAGAAAACCAGCACGGAAAAACGTGCTGGTTTTCTTATGGTTGATGGGCTTCCCATTCTTCTCTTAAAAGTCCCATTTTAACTGAATCATAATATTTACCATTATAAAGTCGACATTTTCGGATACGGCCTTCTTCTACCATCCCAAGTTTTTTCCCGACTGTTATCATTCTTGCATTTCCCGACCATGTCGTAAATCCGATCCTCGGAATAGGAAATGTAGTAAACAGGTGCTCGATCCACACACGCAAAGCATCCGTTCCATATCCACCATTCCAATACTCGGGGAGATAAATTACGATACCGATCTCGAGCCATTGCGAGGTTTCATGCTCCCAATAATAAGTTACCATGCCAATGATATCGTCATCGACTTTAATCAGATATTTACGGTCATACCCTTGATGGATCAGATTTGTCATCTGCTCTTTAAATTTATCAAGTTCAATTCTTTTAAGAGGGTAGTAAGGAGCATCCCATTTTTTCCATTCTGGATGTTCGTCCTTGTGTATAAGTCCCCACCATACTTCCAAATCCTCTTCAGTAAGCTTGCACAAATAAACTAATTCACCAGGCAAAACGTCCGGACTTTGCATTTTCCAGGACCTCCTTAAAGGTTTTGAGCCTAGAATCTTATGCATAATTAATTCTCTTTAACTCTAGTATTTCCTGCAAGTTATCAAAAATACCCGTAAAACATAAATATACAAAAAAAAGACGCTCTATTCAGCGTCTTTTAGTTCATTGCTTCGTCATCTATAAATGCTTCTTCGTTAATAGCGAAAAAATTAAGTCCAGCGGCGATTGCGAAAGCTCCTCCGAGTAATACAAATGTAGTTATCATTATGTAATCGCTCCTGTCAAAAATTAATTTTGTTTAGTTATTTCTATTGTTCCCAGATTAGAAATCTATTAAACCACTTATTACAAAAAAATGACAAAATAAATTAATTAAACAGCTTTTAGTAATAAAGGAGAATTTTCAAACTACTATTTAAAGGATTTAGGTTCAGACAATAGAATTTTAAAAGTATCATTTTAATATCCAAACAAACTAAAATTTCTTAAGAAAATACATTTTTAACATGGAGGAAAAAATCATGCAACATTTAAAAAGCCAAAAAATCGACCGCGAATTAGCTTTAGAAATATTAAATTGGAAATATGAGAAACCGTATGAACTGTATAACAATGAAGTCAATGAAGAGTCACTAAATGAACTGCTGGCGAATCCTTATACGGCAGTATTAGATGAAAAAGAATATTTAACAGGTTTTTATTGTTACGGTGTATCCTCACAGGTGCCTGCCGGGCGACTTGCAGGTGCATATAAGCTGCCTGCCTTAGATGTTGGTATTGGAATGAACCCGGAGCTGACCGGAAAAGGGAACGGAAAACTCTTTTTTACGTTTGTTTTGCGCGAACTCCATAAATTATTTCCTGATATGAATAAGCGGCTTACTGTAGCGGCTTTTAACGAAAGGGCTATAAAATTGTACGAAAATATAGGTTTCATTAAAGAAGGAGAATTCCAAAGTGGTGCAAACGCGTTCATAACTATGGTAAAGAATTAAAAAAGTAATGCGTTATAGCAAGTGGGGACTTTTTTTCAAAAAGCTTAACAAATTATTTGAAAATGTTAAATACTCCCTATATAATGAAAAAGCTGTGTGAAATTCCAAGTTGTTTTGGAAACACATTAAGCAATATATATAGAATGAAGGGGAGAACAAAGATGAAAAAGTTTTGGATTTTACTTTCAGCGATCACATTCGCAATCGGTTTGACAGCATGCTCAGCAGAAAAGGAAAAGGAAGCTGAACCTGAAAAGAAGGAAACAGAAGAGGCTGCTAAGCCAGAAGCAAATCCTAAGAGTGCAATGTACAAATTCTATATGAGTGTCGTAAATGCAATTAACGAGGCTGACGCTGACCTAAGTGCATACGAAGGAGAAGAAGACCCTAAAGCTCAAGCAGAATTAAAAGCAGCAGCAAGCGCGTCTGCAGCAGCAGTTGCTTCAAATGTTGAAGGTTTGGAAGTACCAGCTGAATTGAAGGATCAAAAAGCAGATCTTGAAGCTGCAATTAAGGATATTGCGGCATCTTACAATGCAAAAGCGGAAGAGCTGAAGAAAGATGCTCCAAACATGGAAGCTGCTGATGCGACATTCGCCCAAGGTGAAGAAAAACTTGGCGCTGCATTTGAAAGCGTAGGAATGAATAAGCCTGTATTGTCAAAAGAACTGTAATTTAACTTTGCAAAAAAAGCTGTGCCATTTTTATGGCACAGCTTTTTTTATTCTGGTATTTCTTCTATATCTTTTTCCTTAATTATACTTGCTGAATTCGAATTCTTCATATTAAAATACGTATCCAGAACCGCTCTCCCAATCTTCAGATTTGCCCGATGATCTACTGCTCCCTGATATGCCCATGGAACCATGACCGCCATAGCGATTTCGGGATTTTCCGAAGGGGCATAGCCGACAAGGCTTAAATTCATCGTTTGGACAAGAGGTTCATTTTTCTTGCGCAAAGGACCGTCATAAAACGCTTCAGCAGTTCCTGTTTTTCCTGCAGGAGAGTAGGGGGCGTTACCAAAAAATCGATATGCGGTACCACCTGGTTCCTGCATCACTTTCTCAAATCCTGTATGGACACGGTTGAACCATTCTTTCTCCATACCCACTTCATTAAGGACTACAGGGGGATATGCCATAAAAACAGGTCCAAGCTGGCTGCTATTGCTTGCTGGTTCGCGAATTTCTTTCACAATTCTTGGCTGCATCCGCAAGCCGCCGTTGGCAATGGTAGAAATATATTGGGCAAGCTGCATATTGGAATACGTATCATACTGTCCAATTACAAGGTCCAGCACTTTTCCAATAGGATAATTCACTCCCTTGGCACCGGTTTGTTCATTTGGGAGATCAATCCCAGTACGGATCCCAAGGCCAAATGAAGCGAATGAGTTACGGATTGTATCCCAAACCTCTGGCTCAAGATTCAGAGGTTTTTTATATTGGTATACTCCCTTGCCGATTCTGATGGCTGTGTGGAACATATATACGTTGGAGGACTTTTTCAGCGCATCAACATCATTCAGAACACCTAAATAATTATAGGATTTCTTAATTGGTGTACCTGCAATTTCAAGAGCCCCATCATCAAATCTGGTCGTTGAATTTATTGCTCCGGTTTTGTATCCGGTCAGTACGGTTGCTCCTTTAACAACAGAACCCACGTTAAAAGTGTTAAGTATATTTCCTAAGGCATCATCTTCAAGATACATTTCTCCGGTTTCCTGATCTTTAACAATTCTTTTACCCGCCATGGTCAAAATTTCTCCAGTGTGCGGATCCATTAATACAACATAAGCTCTGTCTAATAAACTAGTTCCTGGCGAACTTTTTGCCGCCCATAATTCTTTCTCGATTACTTTCTCTACAGCAATCTGGAGATTGATATCCAAGCTTAATATTAAATCTTTGCCTCTCTGTCCTCTTGATACAAGCTCCTTTTCCAACAGTTCGCCTGCCTTGTCAGTCACGTTGATCACTTTTTCTTTTTTGCCCTGCAGGACATCCTCATATTCGAGCTCCAAATAGCTTTTTCCTACTCGGTCATTGCGAGTATAGCCCCTTGACATGTAATAGTCGATTCTATCAGCTGGAAGTCCCTCAATAGTGGTGGTAACTCTGCCGAGGACTGGTTTAAAGGTATCATTATATTTATACTCCCTGTCCCAATCTGTGGTAGCATTCACTCCCGGAAGCATATCAAGGTTTTCATTTACTGCTGCAAATTCCTCGCGGGTTACATTTTCATTTTTGATAACCTGGGGCGTGAATTTATATCCACTGTTCATGATCCTGAAAATAGCTAATTCCTCAAGATCCTCGTAAGTTAGTTCAGCTAAATGTTTCTCTCCAATTCTATCAAGCTGTAAGTTATATAGGTCTTTGTTTTTAAGTTTTTTATCTTTAAATAAATCCATTTCTTTCTTTGTAATCAGTTTGTGAGCTGCTTCAGGATTTTTAATAATCCAAAAATCTTTTTTCTCGCGTTCTCTGATTTTATCCGTCTTCTGGTTGATAAGCTTAGCAAGATTCTTTGCCACCATGAGCATATCTGTTTGTGATGCACCCTCATTTGTATAAGTAATCGCATTAATGGGCTTGTTGTCTACGATCACTTTAAGATTTCTATCAATCATTTTGCCGCGTGGAACCGGATTATTGACAGTCACATCTTCTTTACGGTCTATTTCTCGCTTATAATCTTCTCCATGTACGATCTGAACAATCCCCAGTCTAAGAATTAAGAGCGAAAAAAGTACAAATACTGAAAAGAATAATATATTTACCCGGAGCGGGGTAAGATTTTTCTTTTTTGGCAAGCATCTCACATCCTATGAAAATATTTCGTTACCATCCATTACCAATAGTCTATATAAAATTTCCATAAGTTGTAAAGAAAAAGGAATCCTATTCCAGAAGGATTCCAGTGTATTTCTAATAAGCTTCTTCAGGGATTGATATTAGGCTGCTTGTACTAGGTACTTTTCGTTTTTCAATATTAATTTCTTCCGACGAATAAATCATTACTACCATTTTTCCATGGTAGGACTTTGCTCGTATCAAAATAGGTTGATTGTATCTGTTTTTAAAGGTAAAGTCTGGACCATACCAGCTTACGGTTGCATCACGTCCTGGCGGGACATATGGTACTTGCTTAGAATGCGAATATCGCTCAAGGATTTTCATGCCTGATCGATCAGCTGCATTATACAAGGTTGAGGAAACCTGGCAAATGCCTCCGCCAATTCCTTCGGAAAGTTCTCCTCGAACTATGATCGGTGCAGGCTGGTATCCCCTTGATGCTGTCCTCTTGCCGACCACTTTATTAAAAGAAAATGTTTCCCCTGGAAAAACAACATGGTTGTTTATGGCTTCAGATGCCAAAGCAATATTATGAGATCGCTCCATATTTCCGCTGTTAAAATAAGTTATGTAATGCCCAATTAGTCTAGTACGGATATTGGCGATTATTTCACTGTCAACTTTGGGATGTACCGGCAGTGTTGGAACAAGAATCTTTGATGTTCGAGTATCGAAAAAACTGTAAGTGAATTGTTCTTTAAACTTTCTTTGATTTAAAATGTATCCAACCTCTTCCGGAATGATTCTCCCGTAATCATCCAGACCTGCATTGACGGGCTGCTTTGTGACTTGCCTTGCGAGCTGATTATTTAACGTTTCTAGCATTGTGTTATTTAATATCGGATATCCGAACCAAGGTATAGAGAAATCGGATCGGTGCACTTCCGCTACAGGTTCCCCATCCCAATAAATAGAGATTTTATCATCATTTTTAATATTACTTGTGGTAAACATCAAGCCAAGAATCAGTAAAAATTTCAACGTTTTCACCTCCCAATTTATTATGCATTAGCTGATTGTTTTTAATGTGTTTAAACAATGGTGGTTTTTTATGGAAAAATCGAAGGAGATAGAAATAGTTTGGCGAAAGGTGGAGTGCTTTTTATGTGCTGTGAAGTGATGATGAAGGCTAATGTTTGTGATCGTTGTTCCTAAAGCCCTTTTAGGAGCACTTTTTTTGCCGACCGAACCCCAACATGAAACCCTGCTTTTTATATATAAACACCAATCAGCATATTCTTAATTTTTCTTAAGAAATTATTAAGAAAATACCATCTTTCTTTTTGGAATAGATTGGCATATAATTAAACTGTATTAACAATAATAGTACACTTAGTACAGATTGGGGGTCATTATGTTTGAGCTTGACCTGAGAAGCCGTAAACCGATATACGAGCAGCTTGTTGACAAAATGAAAGAGCTGATCATAAATGAAGTGCTCAAACCTGATGAACAATTGCCATCCGTCCGCCAGCTGGCTCAACAGCTGACGATTAATCCGAATACAATACAAAAGGCGTACAGGGAACTGGAGTTACAAGGGTTTATTTATTCACAAAAAGGCAAAGGGAGCTTTGTGAATCCTATAGACCTTGGAAGGGACGCCGATAAAATGATGCAAGTGAAGCTGGAACTGGAAAAGCTCTTGCTGGAAGCTTTATACCTTGGGGTCCCAGCAGATGAGCTTCATGCTTTAATTAACGAATTAGACGCTTCAAAAGGGGGAGGCGAGTAAATGATTCAAATGATAAATGTTAATAAAACTTTTGAAAAACATTCAGCTGTAAAAGATGTCAATTTAACGGTTGAGAAAGGGTCCATCTATGGACTGATTGGTTCTAATGGTGCAGGGAAGACGACCATTATCAAATTGCTGGCTGGGATTTATAAACAGGATTCCGGAGAGGTTTTACTTGATGGAAAAGAAATTTATGAAAATGAAGCATTGAAAGAAAAAATCTTATATATCTCCGACCAGCCATACTTTTTTCCGCAATATACTGTCAAACAAATGGCCCAGTTTTATAAAAGCATTTATCCATCCTGGAATGAAAATCGCTTCAATAAATTGGCAGAAGTGTTCGAGTTTAGCATGACAAAGAAAATCCAAACCTTTTCAAAAGGAATACAGCGTCAGGCTGCATTTTGGCTTGCATTGTCGACGATGCCAGATATCTTGATCCTAGATGAACCTATGGATGGACTTGATCCAGTAGCAAGGAAAAAAGTGAAGAACCTGCTGATTCAGGAAGTTGCAGACAGAGAGATGACAATTCTGATTTCATCCCATAATTTGAGGGAAATAGAGGATATTTGTGATCATATCGGGATTTTACATAATGGTACTCTCTTGCTTGAAAAGGATCTAGATGATCTTAAATCGGACATTCATAAGGTCCAAATCGCTTATAAAGGGGAAACGCCTGTGCAGCTCCAGGAAAATTTACGGATGCTGCATTGCGATAAAAGGGGAAGCGTTATTTTATGCATCATAAGAGGGCAGGAAGAAGAAATTGAAACAGTAATCCGTAATACTCAGCCAGTCATCTTTGATATGCTCCCATTGACATTAGAGGAAATATTCATTTATGAAATGGGGGATATTGGTTATGCCATCAAGAACATCGTTGTTTAATAAAGAAATGATTCTTCAGGTAAGCAGAAGTGTAGGATGGATATCAGTGATCTATTTCCTCGGACTGTTTTTCGCCTTACCTCTCAAGATCATGATGGAATACACCGAAGATCATCATCGATATTTGTCTCCGGTAAGAAGCTTATTCAATTTTGAATTCGGCATTCAATTAATTATGTTTTTGTCAGTTCCCGTAATCCTTGCCGTATTTCTTTACAGGTTCCTGCATGTAAAGCAGGCAGCCGACTTAATGCACAGCCTGCCGCTAAAACGCGAGAAAATTTATCACTTTTATACCTTGATGGGATTGGCCTTTTTGCTCGCTCCCGTCTTACTAATTGCTTTTTTAACGATAATTGTACACAGTCTTTATGACTTAAATATTTATTTCCAGCTCTCAGATATAGTCATCTGGGCGGGAACCGTGGCACTATTTAACGCCATTTTCTATATGGCTGGAGTATTCGTAGCAATGGTTACAGGGATTTCTGCAGTCCAGGGTGTCTTAACTTATATTCTGCTTCTTTTCCCTGCAGGATTTTCACTCTTAGTAGTCTACAACCTGGGAATGATGCTTTATGGCTTCCCAAGTGATTACATCCAAACAAGAAATATTGAGAATTTGACACCCATCACACATCTAGTAAGGATGGAATCACAAAACCTTTCTGTGAAAGCGATTTTGCTTTATACGGTCATTTTAATATTTTTATATATACTCTCCCTATTTATCTATAAAAAAAGGAAAATTGAATCAGCTACTGAAGCAATCTCCTTTAAAAGTTTAAAGGTAATCTTTAAATATGGAGTTGCGTTTTGTTCAATGCTCCTTGGCGGAATGTATTTCGAAGCGATGCAAAATCAGTTCGGCTGGATGTTGTTCGGATATGCTTTAGGTGGCACGATAGGATACTTCGCTGCTGAAATGGTGTTACAGAAATCATGGAGGGTTTTTGGCAGCATTCGAGGACTCGCCATTTTCGCAGCTGTCATGGTGGCTTTCATCCTGATCATCCAATCGCTGGCACCGTATGAAAAACGCATTCCTGACTTAAATGAAATAAAGAATGTAACACTTTCTAACGCTGTTTATTACTACTCTGACGAGGAATTTGTCCCTAAACCATTAAAACAAGAAGTGAACATACAAGCAGTCAGGGACCTTCATGCTGAAATTATAAAAAATGAAAAGATTAACGAAGTTGATATGGCATCAAGCGAGGTTGTTCTGTTTAACTATAAGTTGAAAAATGGAAGAAAGGTTATTCGTCAATACAGCATTGACAGACTGGATTTCGAAGACAAGCTAAGGAAAATCAATGAATCCCTTGAATATAAGCACGCAACGGATCCGATTTTCAAGATTCATAGTAATGAAGTCCAATCAATCAGAATCATGGATAGCAGCCAAGATAGCAGCTTAAATATAACAGATCCTGATGATTTAAAAGAAGCTCTGGAAATATTGATAAAGGAAGTCGAGAACGATCCTTATGAACCTGATTTTTACATGCGCGGGAATCGCTCAACTTTAGAAATAAAAATTGGCTACAACGACTATATACACACTGATCTAAAACAATCCTATTCGTATTTTATAGATTGGCTTAAGAAAAAAGACATGCTTGATCAGGCTTGGGTCACTGCTGATGATCTGGACTATATCGTTGTCACCAATGAAGTCATCCAGCAAGAGGAGCTGAAGGAATACCCTGAGCCAGAAATTTTAGAAAAAATTATATCCAATAATCATGCATTTAAAATAACCGAACACGATCAGCTCCAGGCTGCCATAGAAAATGCTGGTTACGGCTGGTTAAATGAAGAACCATATACAGCAGTCTTTGTATACAAAAACGGGAATTATAAAGAAATTCGCAGCTTTAACGAAAAATACGTTCCTGACTTTATTAGGGAGCACTTTAAGTAGCAAGGCAAGGGGGATGAAAAATGGCTTACATTGACTTTGACGAGCTGTATAGAAAACATCAGAAAAAGCTCCGTCATATCGCTTTCAGTATAACAAAAGACAGTCACCTTGCTGAGGATGTCGTGCAGGAGACTTTTATTAAAGCTTTTAAAAAAATTGAAACGATTGAAGAAACAAATAAAATTGGCGCCTGGCTTGCTGCAATTGCCGGTCGTACTGCCATTGATTATTTACGGGCTGAAAAGAGAAGAAAGTGGCTCCCTTCAGACCAATCCTTGATGGAGCAAATCTTCAGTGACCAGGATATCAATCCTTCAATCGAAAAAGAAGTAGAAATCATTCTTTTTAAGGAAGATATTCAACATCTGCTTTACAAGCTGACAAATGAATATCAAGAGGTGTTAGTCTTACGAGTTCAATATGGCTTAAAAGAGGAAGAGATTGCATCCAAATTGAACTTAAAATCAGGAACAGTAAAAACAAGACTTCATCGTGCAAGGAAACAGCTGAAAAAGGTCATGACAGAAAAATATCCTGCCTAATTATTTAGGCGATTTCTAAAGAAATCGCCTATTTTTTTCTTTAAAGCAACTGGAAATTCTTTATAAATATTCAATTTTTTAGAATAAAAAGGGGTGCCATATGATTTCGATCAAAAATTTAAGTCACGACTTTGAAATCGGGAAGAGAGGAAACAAAACAATCATTCCTGTACTACGGGATGTTACCTTCGAAGTGGGGAAAGGTGAAATTGTTACGATCGTTGGCCGCAGCGGCTCAGGAAAGTCCACGCTGCTCAATTTGGTCAGCGGGTTTATTCGACCAAAAGATGGTGAAATCATCATTGATGGTGTGGAAGCTTCCGCAATGAATGAATCAAAATTTGCCGACTTCAGAATTGAGAAACTTGGCTTCATTTTTCAAAGCTTTCAGCTAATTCCCAGCATGACAGCTTACCAAAATATAGAACTGCCTCTTATATTAAAAGGTATAAATGAAAATGAGCGAAAGAATCGGACCAACGAAATGCTGAAAATGGTTGGATTATCAGATTACCAGGATCATTACCCTGGGGAACTATCAGGTGGCCAGCAACAGAGGGTGAGCATTGCTCGAGCACTGGTCGTAAATCCGCCTATCATTTTGGCAGATGAACCTACTGGAAGCCTTGATTCTGAAACAGAAGAGGATTTATTGGAATTCATCATCAAACTGAACGAGGATTTTGGCATCACATTTTTAATCATAACTCATGATGAAAGGGTCGCCAGGATTGGGCATCGCACCATCGAATTAAGAGATGGACGTGTTTTAGAGGAGGCATTTGCATGAAGCTGAAGGATCAATTTCAATTCGTACAGCAAAATATGAAAAAGAACAAAACTCGACTTTTTATGACGATCCTTGCTACTGCCATGAGTGTTACATTCCTAATAGTGCTGGCATCCGTCGGATTTGGATTACATAAATCGATTGTAAAAGAAACGATGGAACGCAGAATCGTTACCGAAATAGAAGTTCATGGAAAAAAGGAAGAAAATGGGGAATATCGACAGCTGACGAACAAAGATGTTAGTGCCTTTGAGAAAATTGAAGATGTCAAGGCAGTCATCAGGCAAAAAAGGTTAGCACAGACACCGATGTATGAAGTAGAACAGCATCAAATTGCTGCAGAGACCGTTGTAGCTCATATGCCATCGGAAACAAAAGCGGGGCTTGAGCTTTCAGACGGCAAGCTGCCAGAGACTGAAAATGAAGTAATTGTTGGTTATCATTTTGTTCAGAGTCTTGTTCCTAAAGATGCAGATCCAGAAAATCTTTATGATGAAAAAGGAGAAGTTAAAAAAGAATCCCGTTATAAAGAAAGTCTAATAGGAAAAGAAATCACCATGAATGTTGTCAAACTTGAGGGAGATAAGGAAGTACAAAAACAACTGAAGGTTATTGTAGCAGGAATTCGTAAAAAGCCAACAAAGGAATGGATGTACGATAATAGTGTTTTCGTATCAGAAGGAATCCTATCACAAATTGAGAACTTCACAGGCACGCCTCGAGGAATGCTGAAAGATCCAAATAACCCAGATATGAAAGTTCCTGAAATTACGAATGACCAATATGATCTGGTCAAAGTTTATGCAAAGGACCTAGAGTCCGTTAAAGGAATCTCTGATACTATAGAGGATAAGAATTATGGAGTTTACTCCGTTGTAAATGAATTGAAAGAAGTAAATATCATGTTCACAATCGTCAAAACAGGACTAATTTTCATCGGCACAATAGCTGTCCTGATTGCTTCCATCGGCATATATAACACCATGACTATGGCTGTTACTGAAAGGGCACCCGACATTGGAATCATGAAAGCTATTGGGGCAAACCCAAAAACGATAAAGAAGATTTTCTTGCTCGAAAGCAGTTATATCGGCTTAGTAGGTGCAGCGATAGGTACCGTGGTGGCTTATATCATAAGTTTTGTGGTCAATTTCGCACTTCCTATGATTATCGAGCAAGCATTCGGCGAGAAACCGCCAGAAGGACTGATGTTCAGTTATATTCCTTTATCACTACCTATCATCAGTTTTATCATCTGCTATATCGTGACCATCCTTTCCGGCTTACGTCCAGCACAGCGTGCAACAAAAGTAGATGTATTACAAGCAATGAGAAGAGAACTTTAACTGCCAAGAACCAGTGAATGAATACTGGTTCTTCTTTTATTTCCCTTAGAAGGAAAATTTTATATGAATTTAACGATGAAATTGATAAAATCAATTAAGCTCATAATCTATTATTTTTTAAATAAATTTGAACGAAAATTTGTTTAATCCGTCTTATATTTAACAGCATTATTCAATGGAGGTAAGTGAATGGCAGGTAATATAATTGAACTTGATTCTGTATCAAAAAAGTTTGCTGAACAAATAGTCCTCAAAGATGTAACAATGAAGGTTAGGGAAGGGGAAATTGTTGGGTTATTAGGCCCTAATGGATCCGGAAAGACCACCATGATCCGGTTAATGAATGGTGTCATCACGCCTACAAGCGGCCGTCTCTCTGTATGCAGCATGGACCCTCAAAAAAATGGTGATGCAATCCGAAAAATCAGTGGGATTCTCACTGAAAACGCAGGCTTATATCATGAAATGTCTGGTATTGATAACCTGATCTTCTTCGCTAAGCTTTATGGTTTTTATGATAAAAAACAAATTGAAAGCCTGCTGGAGGAGTTCGAGCTTTCAGATCATCAGCATAAAAAGGTTGGCACTTATAGTACAGGGATGAAGCGCAGACTTGGGATTATCAAGGCCATCTTGCATCATCCAAAGCTTCTCTTTCTTGATGAGCCAACAAATGGATTAGACCCGGAAGGAATTAAGCTAGTCCTGAAATTTATAAAAGAGCTGAATGAGAAGCAAGGAACGACGATTTTTCTTTGTTCGCATATTTTGCATCAGCTTGAAAACGTATGCCAGCAATATTTATTCCTGAATGAAGGAAAAATCATTGAATCGGGGAGTTTACTTGAACTACAATCACGGCATGTAAGTCAGATTACCCTAAAAGTTGTGACAAACCTTAATCCTGTCGGAACTCAATATGGCGGCCATCCTGTCAAAAAGGTGGGCGTGAATACACTGCAATTCCTATTACCAACGAGGGAATCTATTTCTCCACTGCTTGAAAAGATCATTCAAAAATCATGGGTGCACCACGTAGAAATCGAAAATAACGATCTGGAATCGATTTACTTTAAGATTCGAGGTGACAAAAATGAATAAACGTTTGATTTGGCTTATTGCAACAAAAGATATAAAAGCAATTACAAGCTCTGTACAGGTATGGCTCGGTTTGATTTTACTACCTGTTATTTTTTCAGTCATCATTCCATTAGCATTTATTTTAGTTATAAAATATCTTCCTCTTTCTTCACCTGAGTTCACTGATTTGGTCGATAAAGTACTGAAGGGCTTGCAGGAAACGAAAGCGGGAGAATTCATCAGCAGCCTGCCAAGCATGAAGCACCAAATCATCTATGTGGTCATCAATTATATGTTCGGCTCCATCTTTTTGCTTATACCTTGTCTAAATGCGATGATGATTGCTTTACACAGCTTTGTCGGCGAAAAAGAAAGAAGAACGATGGAAACCTTGCTGTTTTCACCGATCACGGTAAAGGATTTATTTTTAGGAAAAGTACTGTCGGCATTTATTCCTGCCATCGGAATAACTTTACTAAGCTTCGTTTTGTTTGGAATTATCACGATTAGTCTTACTTTCGATATGTTTGGCTTTCTGATTTTCCCGAACGCAAACTGGCTGATTTTGATTCTATGGGTCGTACCTATGATTACAATCCTCACGATTCTAGTAAATGTCTTTGTATCCGCAAGAGCGAAAGGCTTTCAGGAAGCACAACAGCTTGGCGGACTTCTGATCCTTCCGATCATGGGACTTTTTGTTGGCCAGGCAACTGGATTTTTAGTCATGAAACCGGCCGTTCTATCACTAATTGGTTTGGTGCTGCTGATTTTAAATCTCGTGCTGTTAAAAATAATGACAAAATACAATGATCGCAATACATTATTTGAGCAGCAGATTTAAAACGATACAAGGTATGAATAGTTTGTCTAACAATGGAAAAATCTAATCCTATCTATGATCTACAGGGGGATAGGCTATGTCTGTTATTGTTATTCAAACATTTGAAATCAAGCAGGAAAATTTTCCTGCTGCAATTAAAAATTTACGGTTGATTCAAAGCTTCCGAAATGAACAGTATGATCATCGGATTGAATTGTTATCGCCGATTTCAGGGGAAGATCATACGTATGCATTAATCTCAACTTATGAAGGATTAGCGGAAATGGAACTGCAAAATAAAAAGATGTTTGAGGATGAAGAATACAAAAAGCTGATTGGCGAATTCTTCCTGGAAAATATCGTCCAAGGAAGCATGTACACTCAAATGTACAGGACAATGACAGGCCTTAAAAATAATTCAGATTCCGAAAAAAGCAAAAAATAAATTTGCAAAGTCGATTCTTTACGAGTCGGCTTTTTTTAATCATTAGTCAAATATAGAAGTTTCGTACATAAATAAACTTCAATTCTCGAATGATAATACGTGTTGAAGGAGGTAATGGGCTTGGATTTCTTTTTCCCATCAAGTAACTCTTGCAAAGGGTCTGCTCCTAAAGAAGGGGATTTAAAATGGTGGCAGCTTTCATTAATTGGAGTTGGATGTACGATAGGTACAGGTTTTTTTCTAGGGTCTGCCATTGGAATCAAAATAACTGGACCATCCATCGTACTTTCTTTTATTTTGGCAGCAATCGGAACTTATGTGGTCTATAATTTATTAGCTAAAATGACTGCAGTGGATCCGCAAGAAGGTTCCTTTTGCTATTATGCCAATCAAGCTTACGGAAAATGGGCTGGCTTCTGCTGCGGATGGAATTATTGGAGCTCAAATATCCTGATCATGGGAAGCCAATTAACAGCACTTTCGATATTAGCTCAATTTTGGTTTCCTAGAGTGCCTTTATGGATATTTGCATCGGGATTTGCGATATTGTCCATAGGAGTTGTACTAACCGGAAATAAAGGATTTGATAAGGTAGAGGATTTGTTTGCTATTGTTAAAACTGCAGCCATCATCATGTTTATTATAATTGCCATTGCGGCGCTCATGGGCTGGTTTAAGTTAGAACCGAAAGAACTGCTCATTCCAAAAGAACCTAATAAATTATTTATTGAAGGCTTTAAGGGGTTTTGGTCATCATTGATTTATGCATTCTACGCTTACGGCGGAATAGAAGTAATTGGCCTAATGGCGACAAGACTCAAGAAGAAGGAGGATGCGCCAAAAGCAGGGATCATCATGCTGATTTTATTAATGATCATATATGTTCTTGCTCTTGGACTTGCGGTAATCATGGCTTCACATGGTGCATTCAATGAAAAGGAAAGCCCCTTTGTTACAGCACTTGACCAATATCATCTCAGCTTCTTCCCACATGTTTTTAATGCAGCCATTATAATTGCTGGTTTTTCAACAATGACTGCCTCTTTATTCGGAGTGACCACATTGCTGGTTACACTTGCGAAAGATGGAGATGCACCAAATGTTTTTTCAAAAAAACTCGAAAAGTGGAAGCAACTCCCTTTGCCTTCACTATTACTTGCGGTTGTTGGATTAATTGCGTCCATTGTAACAGCACTGCTGCTGCCAGGAAAAATTTATGAGTATATCACTACTGCAGCCGGAATCTTGATTTTATACAATTGGGCATTTATCATCCTTTCCGCACTGAAATTATTGGAAATGAAAGCTTGGGGTAAATTCATTTCTTTCATAGGCATTGCATTGATTCTTGCCGCTGTAAGTGGAACACTAATGGAAAAAACCATCCGGATGGGTTTCTTCGTTAGTTTATTTGTGGTCGTTATAATCGGTATAATTTCTTTTGTTTTACAAAAAAAGATATGGATAAAAGAAAGTTGAGCATATCACATACTATTATTACAAGTATGTGGGAAGGGGTTTCGAGAGGTAATAAATAGAGGAATTCCACTTTCAGGAAAATCATCATCCTTATCAGTAGAATGCGATCATCAGCTGTAAACATTGACATTGTATAAAAGTAAAAAAAGGACCATCAAACCTGATGGCCCTTCTTTCGCTATTCTTTTAAATATATTGTATTGGTTTTCTCTGCAATTTTCAGTTCATAAAGTTCAAAAACAATTCCATAAATGAATGAGGTTAAGAACATCGAACCAAACATGTCGAGGATATAATGCTGTTTTACAAAAAGAGTAGAAACAATAATCAAAGAACCAATCACCGGTACAAAAACAGAATGAAATAAATGCTTATTCCGAATGTTAATATAGCCAAGAATGATAGCGAATGTCGTTAAAACATGGATGCTAGGAAACGCATTATAAGGCTGGTCATGACTATAAATCATTCGAACGAGGTTCGCTAACATTCCATCCCCGGACACATCTGGACGAGGCACTGTCGTTTGAAAATAAAAGTAAATCAGGAAACAAACTGATTCACCAATAACAATGACACTCAAAGTCTTGAGATAGACACTGATATCTTTATACCAAAAATAAATCAGGTAGCCCAAAATAAAAGCGTACCAGATAATATAGGGCAGTATGAACACAGGTAAAAAAGGAATCATAGTATCTATGTGTGTAGAAAGGATTACCGGATCACGAGGATTCGCATTTAAAAGTTTATATATTAATCCTAATGCTGGCATCACCAGCAAAAATAATAAATAAGGAATGTCTTTCATTTTAGCTCTCATATCATTTCCCCTTTAACTTAATTGGTCATGGTGTATAAATACCACAAACTATCAATCTTAATCCAAAAGAAGATCATAACACTTTTCAGATATATAAAACGCGAACACGATATTTCATCTATATAGACGACAAAATAAACACTTTAGTTCCAATTCCCCAAAAAATAAAGCCTTTCTCAAAAAGAGAAAGGCTTTATTTTTAGTGTCCCAGAGAGGATTCGAACCTCCGACCTACAGTTTAGGAAACTGTTGCTCTATCCTACTGAGCTACTGAGACATGATATAATTTTGACGACTCAATTATTATATGATGAAATGAAAAACATTACAAGATGAATTTTAGTGGAAAATGAAAAAACATTCAAGAAGAGTATATTTCTCCTTCTTGAATGTTTTTAGATTAATGTTGTTTTCTATGGAAAAGTCCCATTACCTCTAAAGTTTCAGTAATATTCACAAAGGCTTCCGGATCGATTTCTTCAATCAATGTTTTAACTTCGGTAAGCTCATAACGGGAGATTACTGTAATGATTACATTGCTTTTTTCGTTTGAGTAGCCACCAACTGAGTCGATGACTGTTACTCCTCGATAAACGTTCTTTAACAAATGCTGTTTTACTTCTTCACCTTTTTTGGTGATGATCATTAAGGTGAGTTTAACATGGTGGGTATGTACTTTGTCTATTACTTTACCAAGGACATAAATCGAAACAAGTGTATTTAATGCAGCGTCCCAGCTAAATAAAAATCCTGATAACAGAATAACGATCGAATTCATCGCGAATAACAAGGTGCCCATAGGGAAATCTTTTCGTCTTGCCAGAAGCATTCCGACTATATCGAAACCGCCAGAGGATCCCGATGAACGGAAGATAATTCCTATACCTAATCCAGCAATTGCACCACCAAATATAGAAGATAGTATTGCGTTTTCCGCAAGAGCAACAACCGGAATTAAATAAAGGGTTATTGAAATGGTTATAACTGAAAGGATTGTATAGAAAATAAATTTACGTCCTAATTTTAAATAGCCAAGGATCAGTAATGGCAGATTTAAAAGAAAATTAAATATACCTGTGTTAAAGGAGGTAAGCATAGATAAAATGATTGAAAGGCCACTTATGCCGCTGCTCATAATACTATGAGGAATTAGAAAAAGATTAAATGCGAATGAAACGATCGTAGATCCAATTACGATTCCTGCTGTTTTCACAAGCGTACCCTCCAAAAAACAAGTTCGTTAGGAATATTATATAGATGAAAAAAGAGAATTGAATTTAAAAGTTTATTTTAAATTAATGAACAATTTTGATTTAGCAAGCATGAGAGAAAAAACAACAGACAATTTATGTTTACCATTCTTCATGGCAATAATGTAATCTCTTTTCATAACAAAGAGAATGCAAGGGAAAATTATAATGATACTTGGAGGTGATGAATAATTGGATCAAGATTCAATCAGGGACCTAGTAACTGTCGTGGATGAAAATGGAATACAAAGGCAATATGAAGTAGAAGCACTATTTGAAATGAAAGGCGAATCATTTGCATTGCTCAGAGATCCAGAGGGCACTGTCCTGATGAAGGTAGAAGAAAAGGGAGACGAGCAGTATTTGGTTGGTTTGAATAACGACATAGAAAAAACTTATCTGCTTGAAGCCTATCAAATAGCTGTCAATGCTGCGCCAGCAGAAGAATGAATTCATTGGTCGTCCTTAAAGGGCGACTTTTTCTTTGAATTAGCAGGATATTTACTCCCTGGAAAAGAAATAAGTATTAAGAAAATAGAGTGATCATAACAGGAGGATGTATGGAATTTCCAGAATTAGAAACAAACCGTCTAATACTTAGAGAAATTAAGGAGGATGACGCAGAGGACCTATTTAAAAATTTCTCAGATGATCGAGTTATGCAGCACTATGGCTCCGAAAAGATGACTCAGATTGAAGAAACTGTTGGACTCATTCATTCATTTAAAATGAATTATATTGAAAATAAAGGATTCAGATGGGGAATTCAAATAAAGGGTCAAAGTCGATTGATTGGTACAGTAGGTTTTCATGCCTGGTCTTCAAAAAATAGGCGGGCTGAAATTGGCTATGAGCTCCATTCTGATTACTGGGGAAAGGGATATGCTCAGGAGTCCATAAGCAGGGCATTAGAATTTGGTTTGAATGAAATGGATTTAATGAGAATTGGTGCTGTTGTATTTCTCGAGAATGGTCAATCAAATGAATTACTTGTGAAATTGGGTTTCCAGAAGGAGGGTATTTTAAAGAACTACATAATTCAGAACGGGGTTTCATATGATACATATATTTATTCGAAGGTTAGAGGATAAAAGAAAGGAAAGATGCTCTCATGCATCTTTCCTTTTCCTTTAATGAATATTTTTCTTCTTAAACCTTCCCCCGCGGACTTCTGCGATGTTGCCGACTGCAAGGAAAGCTGAATCGTCAAGCTCTTCAACAATCGATTTTAACTTTGCTTCTTCAAGCCTTGTAATAACACAGAAAATGACTTTTTTGTCATCCCCCGTGTATGCTCCTTCACCATTCAAGTATGTAACCCCACGGCCCAGGCGTGCCAGGATCGCTTCGCCGATTTCCTTATGCTGTTCACTGATAATCCATGCTGCTTTTGATTCGTCCAATCCGGCCATCACAACATCAATCGTTTTAAACGCGATAAAATAAGTGAGGATGGAATACATTGCTCGATCCCATCCAAAGACGAAACCCGCTGTTCCAAAAATGAAGATATTAAAGAACATAATGATTTCACCTACTGAGAAAGGCAATTTTCTATTTGCCAGGATTGCTAATATCTCCGTTCCATCTAAAGACCCTCCATAGCGGATAACAATCCCTACACCTGAACCAAGGACGATGCCGCCAAAAACAGTAGCCAAAAGCAGATCTTCGGTAAATACAGGTACCTCGTGAAGGAAACTGGTGGTCAAGGATAACACCGTGATTCCTAAAAGGGTAGATAAGGCAAAGGTCTTTCCAATTTGTTTATAACCGATGAAAAAGAAAGGGATGTTCAGGATAAAGATAAAAAGGCCCAGACTCCATCCAGACAGATGAGACAGGATAATTGAAATCCCTACAATTCCACCATCAAGAATTCTGTTCGGGACAAGGAACTCCTCAATTCCAACTCCCATAAGAATCGCACCTAGTATGATAAAAAAGATTCTTTTAGCCAGTTTCGTTTTTGAAATGCCCTTATGCTGATATTGGACAAGAACTTGTTCTGGAATACTGTTCATTTTTTCCCCCTTAAATATTTCTATATTGGTAATCATGTGCTTAATTAGTACGTGATCTTACATTAATTTTATCATATTTTCTTGTTCCTAATCGAACTAAAGCTTGAGAGCAGGCAAACTATCAGTGTTGAATGTTAATAAAAAGGGTAGAAGAAAGGGAAGTTAATCTTAGGATTAATATAACTATTGAAAAGGTGTTGTTGCTTTTTGAACCTGACATTGGCCATCGGCCTCTTCCTGCTGGTTTTGTTTCTAATTGGCATCATCGGCATCAAAATTATTAAAATCCCTGATATATTATTATATATTTTGCTCGGCCTCGTTTTATCCACTTTTCTTGATGAATCCAAGGTTATAGAGGCAGCTGGAGAGATTGGTTTGGTTCTGTTATTTTTTCTGTTAGGGATGAAGTTCTCCGTCAACAGACTAGTTCGTAACAGCGGGAAAGTATGGAAGGGCGGTTTGCTTGATGCTGTTCTTGGGATCCTTGTAACAGCAGGAATAAGTTACCTTTTCGGCCTTGATTGGATTTCATCATTAATAGTAGGAGGGATTGTCTACGCGACAAGTTCTTCTATAACCGCTAAACTGCTTGAGGATAAAAACAGAACCGAAAATAAGGAATCTGAGTTTATGCTCCTTATTCTTGTTTTTGAAGATTTGATTGCACCCATTCTTGTTACTGTACTGATTGGCCTTACCGGGGAAGGTTTTACAGTAAAAGATTTCTTATTCATCATCCTGAAAATTGCTCTGCTAGCTGGAGTGGCTGTTTTCTTTGCTAGAGTAGCGTTCAAGAAAGCCGAACCGTTATTGAAGGAGATAAAGCAGGATGATATTTTCATCGTTTTAATCACAGGGATTGCTTTAACGTATGGTGGTATCGCCATGTTTCTGGGGTTATCTGAAGTAATAGGTGCATTCCTTGCAGGAATGATGCTTTCAGAGTTATCAATTAAGGATAAGGTTGAAAAAGTCGCTTTGCCAGTAAGGAATATTTTTCTTCCTTTCTTTTTCCTGAATTTCGGGCTCCATATTGAACTGACTACTGATATACCTCATGCTGGTTTACTTGCAGTCCTTATTCTCTGGTCATTGGTTCACAAGCTGATTGTCGGATATTTTGGCGGCCAATGGTATGGCCTGCCAAGGAGCTATTCTTTGAAAGCAGGTTTATCTTTGACACAGCGGGGAGAATTTTCAGTGATTATTGCGGCACTAGCTACTGGAGAATTAAAAATGTTTGCAAGCATCTATATTTTGGTGATTGCCTTTATCGGAACCATACTGTTCCAATTGGCACCGAAACTTAATAAATTAATTGTTGAAAAAGTGAAGGAGAAGACAGGCTAAAAATATATGGACTCTTTTCTAAATGATTGTGGTTTTGAAATGAATTTTATTAACAAATCATGACCTGAGCGGAAATTGCAAGGCTCCGGCGGGGCAGGTTCGAGGTAAAATGATCAGAAAATCTTCTTGGTTACCTAAAAGAACAGAAATCGGAAATAGAGGTCACCAATAAGGCCTCTTGG
>NZ_JBALSS010000020.1:70038-73594 GCF_036967045.1 Bacillus sp. JJ1609
CTCTTGGTTACCTAAAAGAGCAAAAATTGGAAATAGTGGACACCAATAAGGGCTCTTGGGTTACCTAAAAGAACATAAATTGGAAAAAGAATGGTCCTGAGAAGCCTCAAAGAACCATAGCAACAATGGTTATAAAAACAGCCAATATATTTATTAATAAGAAAAGCATTAAAGGAATAATCCTTTAATGCTTTTCTTTGTTTAATATTTCCTTCACTCTGCCGACCTGTCCATCTTCAAGCCTAACCTTGATGCCATGTGGGTGAGTACTTGAATTGGTAAGGATGTCCTTTACAACTCCTGCTGTAAGTTTACCCGACCTTTGATCCTCTTTTAGAACAATATTCACTTTTAGACCTGGTGAAATGTCCTTTCGGTTTTGTCCGGTCATTACACACCCATTTTTCTGCGCTGGTTGCTGACTTTTTTCGTCTGTTGACTCTTCATTTTCTTTGTCTGGTCCATGTGGTTTGAGCTGCCTTTACCACCAGCTGCGCTTTTCATCTTATTTTCAAGCTGTTGTTTGATTGCTTCCTGCAAGCTCAACTTTTTCTTCGGTTCTTCAGTATTGTTTGTCATTTAGTGTGCCTCCTGGACATTATTTTTTAGTACATACAGTATAATCCTTTTTATATAAAAAGGGAATGATGACCTTTAATATACGGTCTTTCATTTCTTCTTAAATTACATTTGCAACAAAAGATTTGAAGATCAATTTAGTATCGAAATAGTTTATATTTATGTGTTAGCGAAAAACGCTATATTTAATCAGACTAACTGCATATTTAACTTTTCCATTTTTTGCATTATTATAAAAGTAAAACCTACCGGGGAATGATTGACATTGAAAAGAACAATACTCGTTATTTTGGGTTTACTTTTAGTAGCAGGAGGTTTATATATTTTCCAGATAGAAAGGGAAGAACGCTATGCAGGACAGAGTTTTATACCCGAACGCTCGAAAGATGTTCCTCTATTTAAAGGATTAAGTCCTGATGGTAATCCTGAGTATGTCATTGAAGGAGATCATTGGGAAGAAATATTGGCCTATTATAAGAAAGTTCTACCCGAAAACGGCTGGGAAGAAGTCTATATCCAGTCCTCTGACAATCATAATGAAGATGGCGCTGGCTTCATGTCCTCCTGGCATAAAAAAGAGCAGCAATGGGAGTTGTATATTGGAGCAGGATACTTTAAGAATCAGAATCAGACCGAAGTTATTTTTGATAAGAGAGAGAGAATGATTGTATCTTCATGGATCGAAGACCAGCCTGAGTCAATCTGTATTAACGAACAGCCAGAGCGAAGTAAAGACTGTTTTGAAATAACCGATAAAAAAACCATCAGTGAAATTATTTCAATGATTAATGGAGCATTTGATCAGAATAAAGAAAGGACTCCTTATGGGGGAAAAAGCACAATAGATGCTGGATCATTCCATATTGAAGTCTATTATGATTTAGATAAGGGAATATATCTAGTATCCGATAAGGGTACAAAGTGGATGAAACCGGAGAAAGAGTTCTTTCAATCCACCAGAATTTCAAAGGAATATTAATAAATATGTTATAACAAAGCATCGGTTATCCAAGCCGGTGTTTTTTCACGTAAAGAATAAATAAACACTCTATTCATTTGCATTTAGCTGCTTAAAATGAGTAATATCTTCCTAGGCCAACCTAATTATTTTTGTGTTCTCTATCAAATATCATTAGGTTGAGGGAAGATAATTTTTAAATAAAAGTGTATTCTATTGTTAAAACTTGATTTGATACGAAAAATCAATATGAATAATTAAAGATTAGAGATATAAAAGGGATGTGACCTTGGTGAATTCAATTACAGCGGTGGCAAATGAACTACAGCAAAATTCAGAAAAAATCTCAAAGGAAATGGTAGAAAAGATAGTTGATCGAATTGGGGTTGAAATTCCACAGTCAGAAATCAACCAGGCGATTGAAGTCTATACAGAGTATTTAGGTTTTCTGGGTGAATCCATTAAAAACTCTGATGAAACTACTCCTGACGCTTTGCTTGAATGGAGCCGAAATAATGGGGAACGAGAAGCAGCAAAAGGAGGAAGAGTTTCAGATATTATCCTCCGTTATCCACCAACAAGACTTGTATTCATTGATAAAATGGCTGAAATTTGTTTAAGACATGACCTTAAAGTCGAGGACTTAATTTGGATCAATAAACGAGTTAACAACATGCTTGATATAAGCATTAACGAAACTGTATTTGCATTTGAAAGACAAAATTCAAAACTGATGAAGGAAGTACAGGACGAAGTTAATATCCTTTCGACTCCTGTTGTCCCTGTCCAGGAAAATATCGCGGTCTTGCCACTTGTTGGCAAGATGGACCATGACCGGGCAACTCTTATCATGGAACGTGCTGTTCCCTTAGTTGCAAAACAAAAAACACAATGTCTGATCATTGATTTTTCAGGTATCGTTACAATCGACTCTACAATTGCCAAGCATGTATTTGATATCCATAATGTGCTCCGGCTGTTGGGAGTGGACTCAATCGCAACAGGGATGAGACCTGAACTGGCTCAGGCAGCTGTAGAGGGAGGCGTTGATTTTTCTAGTATTAAAACGTTCTCGACTGTAAAGCAGGCAATCGAAAGTATTAATAGCCATAATTAGTCTTATAACTCACCCCTTGCTTAGAAAAGGAGATTGGAGGACAGGTTTGGAAAATAATCGACCAGAAATAAAACTGATCGCACTGGATATGGACGGAACTCTATTAAACGAACATCACGAGGTTTCTGAGGAAAATCGGCAGGCTATCAAGGAAGCTGAAAAAAAAGGAGTTAAAGTTGTACTAAGTACGGGCCGAAGCCTGAAAACGGCAAGAGATTATGTTTTATCACTTGAGTTATCGTCCTATCTAGTTACTGTTAACGGCAGTGAAATTTGGGGTCCCGATGGAGAACTTGTTGAACGGACTCCAGTAGCCACAGAGCATATCCAATGGATGCATGATCTATCCAGACAGAACAACGCGAAGTTTTGGGCAATAAGCACTGAAAATAACTGGAACAATGAAATGCCTGAAGATGTCCTTTCACAAGAGTGGCTAAAGTTTGGATTCCACATCGAAGAAGATGACATCCGGGAAAAAGTGCTGAAAGAGCTGGAGGCTAAAGGCTTATTTGAAATTAGTAATTCGAGCCTGGTCAATATTGAAGTAAATGCAATAGGAATCAACAAGGCAAAAGGCCTGCAAAAGGTATGCAGCCTGCTTGGTATTTCAATGGAAAATGTCATGGCTGTAGGTGACAGCTTGAATGATATTGCCATGATTTCCGAGGCAGGGTTAGGTATAGCAATGGGCAATGCACAGGAAACAGTAAAAAAAGCGGCGGATGACATTACAGGGAAAAATACCGAACACGGAGTCGCCCAGGCACTCAAAAAATGGGTTCTAGCATAAATTCAACAGAAGCAGATCAACCCTGCTTCTTATTCTTATTTTGGCTCTGTTAAAGCTGTATGCTGATTTTTAACACCCTGTTGATTGTATAGGAAGGCGCGTAGACTCC
>NZ_JBALSS010000020.1:73842-82029 GCF_036967045.1 Bacillus sp. JJ1609
GACTCCCTTATTTTCAGGGTAGCCTTAATTTTATTAGAAGAGAAATGATCCAAAAGGTGTACATTATAGGTTTCTAAAAAATGAAAGCAAAAAATAAAGATAAAACGAACCCATAAAGGATTCGCTTAAACGTTTTTTTAACCAGTCGTGCTGTTCTTTGTACCAGATTGAACAACTGCAATTTTAAATCCTTTTGCTTCGATATCAGCAATTTGAGCATTATTTTCAGCAACTTCAACAACGGATTTCCCATTAACTGCCTCCGCAACAATTTTCTCAACTGTTGCATTCTCAATTCCTTTCCCAATATGAATCGCTTTAGGCGCTGAATGCCTGACATACACATGACGGATTTTCACATTGTCTGCATGATTGTTGCCGCCAAACACCTTAATATCATTGCTTGCTGTAGTAAAGCCGCTGACTTGGACATTATTGAAAATCACATTTCTAGAGCGATATTGGATGGCGATGACGGGCTCGTCCCCATAGTCATATTGTGGGTCCCCGATGACATAAAAGTGATTCACTGCAACATTTTTATATGCTGATACAACCATCGCGCGAGGGGAGGAATTCGCGTATAAATCAGTATAAATCGGCTTAATTGAAACGATATTGGTTGCTTTTATGTTGATCGCCGTTTTGGATTCCGGATCACTTTCCTTATGATGACCAATGTGACGGAAATTATAGGAACGGTTATCATTTACTGAAATATGGCCAATGATGACAACATTGTTCGCAGCAGATGATGTATGGTGGGCTTTTATTTCAATGCCGCCAAAACATCTTGCGCTTGAATTGTTCAATAGCCATACATTTCGTGAACCATCATCAATCTCGATTCCATTCGAATTTGAAAATCCTTTTTTATGAGCCCTGCCGCTAGGATCACACATATGGCTATTTGAGATAAAAATATTATCACTATGATGGGTGGTGATACCATCATCACCAAAACCATAACCCGTAAGATTATCCAGCCAGATATATTCACTGCCTCCACGGGCACGATAGCCATCACCATAATAATTGTAAAGAGGGGAGGAAATATCAAAGCAATGAAGGCCCGGATTGATTCCTTCGATATCCTTTACCCAGCCAAATTTAACATTCGCATATAAGAAGCAGCTCGAGTGGTTCCCCCATGTACTGGTCTTCTCCACATTTCCTAGGCGCTCTACATTCCAATCAAGAGTCATGCCTTTTACATAAATATTCCGGTTACCTGTCCGGTGATTGCGATTCGTTACAAGCCTGGTGCCTTTAGGTGCAGAATCATGCAGTTTGATTGTCGATTTTCCTTTACCCGCACCAACTAGGGCGGTCCAGGAAGGGAGCTTAATTTCTCTTGTGACAAAGACGCCTTCAGGTATGAATACCTTTACCCGCCCCTTGCCAAGTGCCATCCGGAAAGCTTCGGTACAATCCGTTACTCCATCACCTACCGCCCCGAAATCCTCAATATGAACCTCTCGATTTATTTCCTTTAATAGATGATTATATTCATCGTTTAAAAGTTCGATCCATTCTGGATAGACATTGCTGTTTTGATCGACGAACGTATCATAATGTTCAAATTCGTCGAATGCTGATTTGGTCTGCGCAACCTTCCTTAAGGTCGCTCTGAAGTTAGTGAATAAGGAGGATATAACAGTCGATGTCCTGGCAAGGGCAGGAGAATAATCCTTGCTCGCTTCAAGAAAAAGAGCCTTTGTTTCATTCACTAAATCTTCTATATTTAAATTATTCCCAGTAATTTTTGAGATTAGCTGCCCATTCTTTTTAGGGTCGTGATTTCTGTCTAAATCGATCATCTTATTCCCACCTTTGTAAAACTGACGCTATGAATATTATTTCCCGCTCTCATAGCGGATAACCTTTTTAGAAGGAATTAACAGTATTCTTTTATATTTGAAATAAAATCAGGTATGATGATAATGTGTTTCATTATTTTGAGCAAGGTAATTATAGAATGAAAGCATTCTTTTGATAGAGTGGGGGATTTGATTGATCACATTAGGACCACGAGTTTTAAAAACAGGGCTTGCCGTGGTGCTCGCTTTATATATAACAAAATGGCTAGGCTTGGAACCGCCCGTTTTTGCTGCGATTGCAGCTACCTTCACCATTCAGCCCTCGATTTATAGATCCTGGAAACAGGTGATGGAACAATTCCAGGCAAATACACTTGGCGCTATCATTGCAGTAAGTTCCATTTATTTGTTTGGCAACAGCCCAATCGTCATCGGACTTGTTATGGTCATTGTCATTATTATTAGTTTAAAGCTTAAAATGGACGGTTCAATTTCGTTAACATTAATTACAGTGTTAGTCATGATGAGTTCGCAGGAATACCAGGGGATTGTTGCAGCTGGAAATAAATTTATCATTGTTCTTGTCGGAATGGGGTCAGCATTTTTAGTCAATCTCAGCATCTCTCCACCGAATTACAATAAAAATTTTACACAAAAAATGGATTCAGGCTTCAGGACCATGTCCTTGCTGATCCGGACTGCAATATCGAATGAATTGACTGAAAAAACATTTCAGGCCCAATGGAGCCAGCTAAAAAAGGATGTATCAAAATTAGAAGACCTATACAAAATCCTCGATGAGGAACGTGAAAAAATTTCGAAGCTCAAACCTTTAGATGTCCGGGAAATAGTCGTCTTTAAACAAATGCTTGCCTGTCTGCAGCAGGGCCTTAAGCTTCTCGATATCATTGAAGACCATTTTTTCCAAAGTCGGCCAGAACAAGAAGAAACAAGGGAGTTCGATCAACATCTTGAAGAATTAATCAATTATCATGAAATGATTTTGTTAAAATATGCTGGGAAAATTAAAGAAATCGAAAACGGCGATCTTCTTGAAGAGAGTGGTCAGTTTCTCGAAGGAATCATGGAGGATTTGTTTTATGAAAGAGAACATAAACTTCGCCTTGTAATCATTGGCTCAGTTATTTTTGATTATGCATTTCAGCTAGAACGCTTAAATGATTTAATTGATCAGTATCAAAAGAAAAAACAGCATGTTGAAAAAGCTAGCTTAAGAAATATATTAAAGAACCCAAGGGTTTTATTGAAAAAATGAGGGCCAGATTGGCCCTCATTTTTCTTGTCAAACAAATAATATTTTCACAACCACAAAAACCGCATAGGAATTTCTGTGAATTTCGTAAAACTAGAAAGGTTCTTTTTTTATGGCACTTCTGTTCGATGGATAAAAAAGGCTCATATACCTATAAAAAACATCTATACCAAATCTTTATTTTTCCCTATAATCATTATAATTGTGCCTAAGGAGAACTTGCTAAATGACAACACAAACCTACACTCAAAATGAACTGATCCATAAAAATGAGAATAAATATTTTTGGATCGTATTAAGTATTAGTATTGTATCTTATCTTCTTTTTGCATTATCGATGGTTGGACTTCTTGTTATCTTGGCGATTATGGCGTTCTCATTACTGCTGCATGCCTTGATGATTGGCCATATCCGACTGAATGGTGTGAAAATTGGTGTGAATCAATTTCCGCTTATTCATAGCACCGTTGAGGATCTTTGTGTAAAAATGGAAATCAAACAAATGCCAGACATTTATGTCATACAGTCTGGTGGCGTTCTCAACGCTTTTGCTTCACGTTTTTTTGGCCGGAATATGGTGGTAGTTTATTCGGAAATTTTTGACCTAGTGGAACAGGGTGCGGAAGAGGAACTTAATTTCGTTCTTGCTCATGAACTTGCTCATATTAAACGGAATCATCTTGGTAAGATGATGTTTATACTCCCATCCATGTGGATTCCTGGAATAGCAGAAATGTATTTGAGAGCTTGTGAGTTTACGTGTGACCGCTATGCGGCCTACTATACCGGCAATTATGCAGCTGCCAAAAACAGTTTGACCATCCTGGCGATAGGTAAAACAATGTATGGGAAAGTAAACAGAGCTGAATATTTACACCAAATTAATCAAGAAAAAGGTTTTTTTGTCTGGTTAGCTGAGGTGTTATCGACACATCCGCCGCTGCCGAAAAGGATTAACGAAATAAGTTTGTTTTTTGGGGAAATGGACCAAGTTTTCATCCACAATAAAAAATCGAAGGGCCCTATTGTATTCGCTGCTGCTTCATTATTTCTTATTGCAATTTTAGGTGCGGGCGGCTATTACGCAGTTAAATTATTTGACTCTGAATCTTATTTAAACGAAGAAGAAGGGTGGTTGGAAGAGGAGGATGAATCTCCTCTGATTGAAGCTGTTGTCGATGGAGACCTGTCTAAAACGAAAAAGTTGATCGAGAATGGAGAAGACATCCACACTTTAGATTATAATGGTTATACGCCTTTAGATTGGGCGATTAAGGACGGCAATGAGCAAATGGTAAAACTTCTCCTTGAACTGAAAGCCGATCCGAACTTTGAAACTGATTATGGAATGACGCCTTTCATGACTGCTGCAGAAGCAGGGAACCCATCTATGATTAAACTCCTGCACGAGGCAGGCGGTGATCCTGACTATCAGGAAACGAGCGGAGGCTACACCACGCTTACTTATTCTGTTTTTAGCGGGAATATTGAAGCAGTTAAACTATTACTTGATTTAGGTGCAGACCGCAGCACCAAAGATCATTCGGGAATGACTGCAAGAATGCACGCCTTACAATCAGGCGAGCAGGAAATTGCAGATATATTAAAATAAATTGAAACAACGGGAGGAAATCTCATGAACAGACCTGCAGGATTTTGGGTAAGAGTAGGCGCAGCCATTTTAGACGGAATAATTATCGGAATACCGATTGCCATCATCAGTTATTTAGTGACAGGTAATGCGGAGGACAGTGGTATCTCATCTACTCTCAATCTTCTTTACACACTCCTTGTTCCTGTAGTATGGTCAGGATATACTGTTGGCAAGAAAATCGTCGGCGTGAGAATCGCTAAAGTCAATGGAGAAAAGCTTGGTTTTGGTACGATGCTGATGCGGACAGTTGTATCTGGCCTTGTTTATCTTTTAACTTTGGGTATCGGTATCATCGTCAGCGCATTTATGGTGGGACTTCGCCAAGACAAAAGAGCGATTCACGATTTAATTGCAGGGACATATGTAACATATGAAAAACCAAATGATGTAAGCCTGGAACAGAAGGTAATGTAAGAAAAGACGTCTGGCGATGCCAGGCGTTTTTTTATATTGAAAAAGCCGATGATTAATTATGGTTCCTTATGATATATTGAAATAAAAATGGAGGATATCAATGAAATTTTTCAAAAGTAAATTATTGATTTTCCTGACGATTATTGGATTGTTCATTTTCCTCAACAATACGAACCTATTCTCAGCTAAAAATAGGGAGCCACTCCTGCTAGCACACAGGGGAGTTGCCCAGACCTTCAAAATTGAAGGAATCACGGGAGACACATGTACAGCTGAACGCATACATAAGCCGAAACACGCTTTTCTGGAAAATACGATTCCTTCAATGGAGGCAGCATTTGAAGCAGGAGCAAATATCGTAGAGCTCGATGTTCATCCCACCACAGATGGTGAATTTGTTGTTTTTCATGACTGGACTCTAGATTGCCGGACGAACGGCGAGGGGGTTACAAGGGAGCATAGCCTAGCGGAATTGAAGGAGCTTGATATCGGCTATGGTTACACTGCTGACGAGGGAAAAACGTATCCGTTCCGCGGAAAAGGCGTCGGAATGATGCCTACTCTCGATGAAGTATTAAAAACTTTCGCAGGTAAAGAACTGCTGATCCATGTAAAAAGCAATGACCCTGAGGAAGGAACAGAGCTGGCAAATTACCTGTTGGATTATCCTGAAAACACACTCGAACACATTTCAGTTTATGGTGGCGACCAGCCTGTTGCAGCATTAAAGGCAAAACTGCCGAACATGCGAGTAATGTCAAAAGAATCTTTGAAAAGCTGTTTATTGCCTTACATAGCAGTCGGGTGGACCGGTTATGTTCCATCAGCCTGCACGAATACCCAACTGCACATACCAGAAAAAATCGGACCCTGGCTTTGGGGATGGCCGGAAAAATTCGTGGGCCGAATGGATAAAAATAATGCAAGAACAATCATAGTTGGCGGAAACGGCAGGGACTTCTCAACAGGATTCGACACAATTGAAGACCTTGAGCGTCTGCCAGAAGGTTTTTCAGGTGTCATCTGGACAAACAAGATTCAAAACATCGCTCCAAAGGTTAGAAACGATCATTAACATTAAGAAAGAGGTGAGGGAATGGGACCAATACTGTTAGGCATTTTAGCAGCTTTCTTTTTTGCGTTTACTTTCGTGCTGAACCAGTCGATGGAATTATCAGGCGGAAGCTGGATATGGAGCGCTTCATTAAGGTATATTTTTATGGTTCCCTTCCTTATGGCCATTGTGCTGGCAAGGAAGAACTTCAAACAATTAATCCATGAAATGAAAAAAAATCCGGGCTCATGGATGCTGTGGAGTTTTGTTGGCTTTGGTTTGTTCTATGCACCATTGACCTACGCTGCGGCCTATTCACCTGGCTGGCTGATTGCAGGGACCTGGCAAATCACGATTATCTCTGGTGCTTTGCTTGCGCCCTTATTTTATGAAACGATCCAAACAAACCATGGAGTGATACAAGCGCGGGCTAAAATACCTTTTAAAGGTCTGAGCATGTCACTGGTCATTCTGTTGGGCATCATCCTAATGCAATTGGAGCATACAAGTCAAATTCCGCTGGAAGTGATGCTAATGGGCATAATACCCGTTTTGATCGCCTCCTTCGCTTATCCATTAGGCAACCGCAAAATGATGGAAGTTACAAACGGAAGCCTGGATGCCTACCAACGTGTTCTAGGGATGACACTTGCAAGTCTGCCATTTTGGATTTCACTTTCATTATATGGACTGTATACAGAAGGACCGCCGACATCGAATCAAAGTATACAATCCCTCCTGGTGGCAATTAGTTCAGGAGTGATCGCCACTGTTCTGTTTTTTAAGGCAACAGACCTTGTAAGGGGGGATATGCAAAAGCTGGCAGCTGTAGAAGCCACCCAGGCTATGGAGGTACTGTTTGCTCTTGCTGGTGAAATTCTCATCTTGTCGATCGCACTGCCATCAGTACTTTCTTGGCTCGGTATCATCATCGTAATGACCGGCATGGCCTTGCATAGCTATTATACTCAACGGAAAAAAAACACGCAGATCAAGAATCGGGCAAGCGCCTAAAACTCCTATACAAGTAAGCTATCGCATATATAAGCATTTTTTAGTGGAATGGAGCTTGGATATGGGGAATAGAACGGTTAGATTGACAAAACAATTGACTAAGGCCATCATCATTTCGGAGGCGGAATGCCAAAGGACAAACAGCCAATCAATTTTGCCTGTTCATTTATTGATCGGCTGTCTGGAACAAGACTCATTTACGGTAGAAGAGGCAAAAAATCATACCGGCATAAATTTAAATGCAATAAGGGATTCGCTAGTACTCAAAGAGAATCAACTTTCCGGCATTTATTATGAACCTTTTAAAATGCCTGTCAGCTTAGATACAAAACAGGTACTAGAGGAAGCAGTAGGTTATATGAGAGGATACAAACAGATTTTTTTAAATGAGGGGCATGTGCTAAAAGCATTAATCAATTCAGGTTATGTTGAGCAATATTTAACTTTGGAACAAAAACACTACCTCCTATCAAACGCAGCCGCTTCAAGAGATATGTTGATGGATTTAACAGATTACGTTTGTCCAGAATTAAAAAACAAGAACATCCGAAAAGTCATCCCTGCTGATTCAGAAAAATTAATCCAGTTTATTGAAGATGAATTTTCCGGAAGATGGACTGAATCAATAAAAAGAGGATTGGATCAAACTAAATCATCTATTTTTATCGCCATGGATTCGGAAGGAGTCATTATCGGTTTTGCAGCCTATGATGTTGGGGAAAAGGAAGGTTATTTCGGTCCGATGGGGGTTGCAAAAGGCAGTCGTACAGAAGGTATCGGCTACTCCTTGCTGCATCATTGTCTTAATGAAATGAGGAAGCAAGGCTACACCGAAATCGTCATTAGCGGGGCAGGTCCAATAGAGTTTTATGAACGATCTTGCGGTGCAAAAGTCATCCCTAACGGTCAATAACTATAATAATATATACCAAATCCTAAAAGAGGCTGACTCAAAAGG
>NZ_JBALSS010000020.1:82254-96838 GCF_036967045.1 Bacillus sp. JJ1609
GAAGCGGAAAAAGGCCGATGAGTTGTTATGAGGAAAGTGCAGAGAACAACACAAAAAGGGTTTCCCAATATACTTTTGGGACACCCACTTTTCAGTTTGTAGGAAAAACAGAAAAGTGCAAAACTCAAACGAGGAAGGTGAAAGGGAAAACATTAAATTGGTCCACCAATAAAGGCTCTTTGTTACCTGAAAGAGCAATAATTGGAAAAGGAGCTAACCACTAAGGCCTCTTTGTTACCAAAAAAGAGAAAAATTGGATACCTGATCCTCATAATAACAAATCTTTTCAGCAAGAATGAAGCAACGGGGTGCAGAATTTTTGAATTAATTAAAAGCATTACGTTGGATAAATTAAGCATTAATTCGTACACTTATTGAGAAGGCTAGATTAAAAGCGAGTCAAAAAGGGTATTTTCATTACAATGGAAAAATCTTTAACAATGAAATATGCATAATATTTCACATTGTTTGCATTTTTATGATATATTAATATTTAAAAAATTCACACAAGTCTTAGGAAGGTGACACAATGACATCAGGAATTGAAGTGAACGACAGCAGCTTGCCATTGCGCAGGGATGTAAAGATGCTTGGAAACATCCTTGGAGACATACTAGTTTATCATGGCGGAGTTGAGCTGTTTGAAAAAGTAGAGAAGATTAGAGCTATGTGCAAAACGCTAAGGAATGATAACGACAGCGAAACCTATACAGCGTTGAAAGATGAAATTGCTAAATTATCAGTTCCTATGCGTACAAATATAATCCGCGCCTTTTCTGTCTATTTTCACCTAATAAATGCAGCTGAACAAAATCACCGTATCCGTCGGCGCCGTGACTATTTAATGAAATCTGAAATCAGTGCTCAGCCAGGTTCCATTGAAGCGGCAATCCTATCATTAAAAGATAATCAAATAACCTCAGACATTATCCAGGATGTGCTTAATACCATTTCTTTGGAATTAATTATCACTGCACATCCGACAGAAGCCACTAAGCGTTCCATATTGGAAATACAAAAAAGGATCGCTGACATTTTGAAGAGCCTGGATAATCCAATCCTGTCAAAAAGAGAACGAGAAAAGGTTGAAGAAAGCTTGTTTAACGAAGTTTCTGTCCTTTGGCAGACTGATGAATTGCGTGACCGCAAGCCTACAGTAATCGATGAAGTGAGAAATGGACTTTATTATTTTGATCAAACACTTTTCGATGTTTTGCCTGAAATCCATCAGGAGGTTGAAACAAGTCTGAAAGCACATTATGCTGAGCACGAGTGGGAGGTACCACACTTTCTGCGATTTGGCTCATGGATTGGCGGCGACAGGGATGGTAATCCAAACGTAACACCTGAAGTCACGTGGGAGACATTACAGCGACAAAGGAGACTTGTACTGAAAAAATACAAGGCTGTTCTTGTAGATTTAATGAAACGCTTCAGCCAGTCTACAACACGTGCAGCTGTAAGTGATGAATTAAAACAATCTGTAATACAGGACGAAGAAAAATACCTGACCGAGGATCAAAAGTGGACAATTGATGGTGAAGTTTATCGCAGGAAATTTGCTGTCGTACTAGAAAGGCTCAGACAAGCAGGGAAATCTGACAAAGGTTATCATTCTTCAGAAGAAATGCTAGAAGACCTTATGATCATTAAGCGAAGCATCTATCTCCATCATCCTGCCCACCATGAGCTGAAAACCTTGCAAAAGCTTATAAGCCAGGTACAGCTTTTTGGTTTCCACCTTGCTACGCTTGATATCCGAAACCATAGTGGTGAACACGAAACCGCTATTGCTGAAATTTTAAGGAAGGTTGGAGTCTCTAAAGATTATCCATCCTTATCAGAAGATGAGAAACTGGATCTTTTAGAGAAAATTTTAGCCGATCCGCGGCCTTTGCTGTTGCTACACGAGGATTATTCAAGCGAAACACAGGAAATGATCAAGGTATTCGAAATGATCAAACGAGCACATAATGAATTTGGAAAACGCTCCATCACAGTATACCTTGTAAGTATGACCCAATCAGCAAGTGATTTGCTAGAAGTACTTGTACTGGCAAAGGAAGCAGGTATTTACAGGCTTCATGCGGACGGTACATTTGAAACTGACTTGAATGTAGCACCTTTGCTTGAAACAATCGATGATTTGACGGCAGGCCCAAAAATCATGGAGACCCTTTTTAATATGCCTGTATACCGTGACCATTTGAGCAAGATGAATGACCAGCAGGAAATCATGCTGGGATACTCGGATGGAAGTAAGGATGGCGGAACATTGACTGCTAACTGGAAGCTATATAAGGCTCAGCTTGAAATTAATGAGATCGCAAAAAAATATCAAATCGGCCTGAAGTTCTTCCATGGAAGAGGGGGATCTCTTGGTCGAGGGGGCGGACCATTAAACCGAAGCCTTCTATCACAACCGGTCGAGACCCTAGGGCAGGGGGTCAAAATTACTGAGCAGGGTGAGGTACTATCTTCACGCTACCTTCTTAAAGATATTGCTTACCGGAGCCTTGAGCAGGCTACTTCAACCATGATGAAAGCCGCTACCAATGTTCTGAATGAATCAGAGCAAGGTCATTTGCGCGATCATAGATGGGTGGATGCAATTGAAGAGATTTCTGCTGTTTCCTTAAAGAAGTATCAATCACTTGTTTTTGAGGATCCAGATTTTATCACCTACTTCAATCAGGCGACACCGTTACAGGAGTTAAGTGAGCTGAATATTGGCTCAAGACCGATGAGCAGGAAAAATAGCAGTAAATTTGAGAATCTGCGTGCGATTCCGTGGGTATTCGCCTGGACACAAAGCAGGCAGCTATTCCCAGCATGGTATGCAGCAGGAACAGGCTTGGAAAGCTTTGCTGATAAAAACCCTGAAAATATACAGCTTCTGCAGGAAATGTATGAGGAGTGGCCATTCTTCAGGAGCACGGTTGATAATCTGCAAATGGCTTTGATGAAGGCGGATATAACCACTGCTAAGGAGTATTCTTCACTTGTAGAAGACAAGGCGATAGCCGATAGAATTTTCGGCAACATTGTCGAGGAATTCGAAAGAACGAAGAATATTTTGCTTAAGATTACTGATGATGAAGAACTTCTTGACCATACACCGAACATCAAGGATTCTGTACACAGACGAAATCCTTATGTAGACCCACTTAACTTCCTTCAGGTTGAATTAATCAAGGAACTTCGTAATGTTGAAGATCCAGATGATGAACTACTCACGCAGGTTTTGTTAACCATAAGCGGCGTGGCTGCTGGCCTAAGGAACACTGGTTGAGAAAAAGCACCAGCCAATATTCATTTGGCTGGTGCTTTTTTAATGATAAATGATTAAAAAATTTTTTGCAGGTGAATGGGGATTTTTCCATGATTTTTTCAACATCAAAATTCTTTTATCTGGTTTCCCTTTATCCAAGCAGCTTTAGGTGCCGTTCCGTTGTTATTTTGGTGAGTAAATCATGATTTAGGGAATGGGCCATATTTAAAGTGAGTTCCAGGACCTTGCGCATGCCTTCTTTATGACCTTTTTTGATTGCAAGGCCGTCACATTCGATTTCACTATCAACGCTCAGTTGATTTTCATATACGGGGTATTTGATGTGTCCGATTTCATGCCAGATGATCGCTTCTTTTATTTCTTGATCAGCACAGAAAGCTTGATAGTCGTACACAACGATATACCAATCATACTGGGCTTCAAAAGATTTATAAAACAGTGTCAAAATACGGGAATCAATATTCCATACATTCAGCCATTTTTCATTTTTCAATCCAAAAACCTTCATGATCGCTTCTTTATTTTCCAAAACAGCTATGTTCCCCTCGAGACCGTACTTTTCCTGATCCAGCAATTCACCGATGCATTTCAAAAAGCAGCCCCCTTCGATAATTAGACTTGTTATCATTGTTAAATATATTAGGTATTCCTAATCAACATGTGTAAAATAATAATCAACGAAGTTCGAACCTCACTGGATGGAAAGGGGGTCGTCATTTGCTTTGCTCCCAAATATATTTAACGGTGCATAGAAAAATCGAGGGCAATGAACAAAAATATGAAAAAACAAAGAATTGATCAAAATATATGAAGACAGATTAACGACAGCCTCAGAGCATTTTCATCTAAAAGACATATTAGACATATCCTTCAGAAATTTCTCTGATGCTAAAGGATTTCTTTATCTGCATACAACCAGAGGCGTCTATTCTTACGTAACAGACAACGAGCCACAACAGTTAATCAGAATTTTTAAAGAGCTAAAGAGACAAAATTAAGGCATCTACATATTACAAACAAAAAAATCACACTCTATATACAAAGGGTGTGATTTAATGCTTTCTTGCACAGTGGAGATTATTGGACATTTTTTTCAACACCAAACACAAGTCTTGTCTACTGTCTCACTAGAAGAGTTAATGAAAGCAGAATGGAATTATCATGAATTACTAAGAAGCTATTGGCATGAGAAAAATTTCTTAACTGCAAGATGGTGGTTTCTGGTCATTCTTTCTATAGGTCCTGCAATTATATGGTGGATGGTTGTCGATAAAAAGAAAGTGATTGAAAATACTGCATTTGGTTTATTTTATGGGGTTGCTGCCATTTTTTTGGACTCTATTGGAAGCAACGCAATGGTTTGGACGTACCCAGTCCGCTTAACACCTTATATTAACCCACAGTTATATCCGTATGACGTTGGAGTTGTCATCATTCCTTTTATGCTGGTGTACCAAAGGTATAGCTTCTCCTTAAAAAAATTCATTATTGCTACAGGGATGCTTTCCTTGTTTCTCGCATTTGTAGCAGAGCCTTCTATGGAAATGCTTCATATTTATAAAGAACTTACTTGGAAACACATATACTCATTCCCTATCTACTGGTCGTTAGGGCTGATTTGCAGGGCAATCATTAAGAAATTTAAATCAATTGAAAACCAAAGCAAGCTGCCTGGCTCGGTATAAACATCACCTGCCGGGCTTTTTTATGGTAAGCTAAATAAATTCAATAAATTTAAGGGAGTGGTGTAATGACGAGCTTTACTGAAAATGTGATTAAAGTGATTCAAAGCATTCCATCAGGCAATGTGATGACATATGGACAGATCGCACGTGCAGCAGGGAGCCCAAGGGCAGCAAGGCAGGTAGTGCGCATCCTGCATTCAATGTCCGAAAAATATCATCTTCCCTGGCATAGAGTTATTAATTCAAAAGGAGAAATCGGCTTTAATGATGACGAAATGTTCATCACTCAAAAGATGATGCTTGAAGAAGAAGGAATAAAGTTTACTAGCAAAAAATCGATTTCGCTTGATGAGTTTCAATGGAAAATGGATTATCATGATTTAATTTAATGGCTGTGATTAGGGGCAGGTCGATTTTTAAACCATGTTGGTTAGTAGGAAAGCAATAGACGAGTTTAACTCTACGAATTCGAAAGAGATTAATTGCTTTCACCTTTCAGAAATAGGCCGATTGGGATTGGCACTATCATTATAGTAAAATATAATTATAATGATATTCAAAAACGAAAGATTAGGTGGAAAACTTGAACGGAACAATACATACAGCTCTAGGAGCCGCAGCTGGATTCATAACAGCAAACACATTGCAAAGCGATCCGCCGACAACCGTGTTTTTAGTGGTGGTTGGAGGAATAGCAGGGTTACTGCCTGACGTGGATGTAGATGGAAAGCTAAGCAATAAGATTACCTTATCCTATAAAGTGATCAGGACGGTCGCACAGCTTATCGGTTTTTTAATGATTCTTTATAGTTTCTTTGAAGGTGGCAGTTCAGAAAAATGGCTGGGCATATGCATTGGGGCAGGTATGATCGTTTTATCTTCCTTTTTAACACAAAGGAGGATGCTTACAGTAACAGGAGTAGGTGTTTTAGCAGGAGGAATTTCTCTGCAGGAAAGCTGGCTAGTATTGCTGGGTTTTTACATCATCATTGCATCCTTTGTGCCTCATCGCAGCTACACTCACTCTATTGTTGGAACTCTTTACTTCGCAGCAATAGCGACAAGGTTCCAAGAATCAATTGGGGTGGAAGGGGTTTTCGCCACATGCATGTTGGCTTATGCAAGCCACTTAATTGCCGATATGAAGATGCTTCCTTTTAATAAAAAAGGAGTTAAGTTCTTTTTGCCGTTATCATCCAAAGAATTCTGAGCTAATTGAAAATTAACTGAAATCGAAACAAAGCTTTTTATAAAAAAATAGGCTCTTAAAAATTAGGTCGCCGGTTAAGGCGGCCTATTATTGTATTTCAGTGAAGCAGCTGCAGCTGCTGGTATTTGATAATTAACGTATCAAGCATTTGGCTGATTTTAATCGTTTCCGGGCTATTAAATCCACTTGCAATGCCGAGTTTAATCATTTCCTGCCTATAAGACTCAATTGTCATTAAGAGATTTTCATTCGCAGTTTCCATTCAATCGACCTCTCTCTTGTGATATAGACAAATCCTTATATTTTGATTATCGACGATTAATTGTAATTTTTTACAGATTAAAAAGGTTTTTACAGCAAAAAAGAGAATTTAATATGTCTGATCAAAAAAGGGGGAGTATAAATGAGAATTGCTGAGGGTGTGGAAATGCTAAATTTAAGCCTAAAAGCTTTCGGGGATGACGGTGTGTTTAATCCAACCTTGCTATGGGATGGCCAGTCTGCCATATTGATAGATACCGGCCTGCCGGGTCAAATAGGTGAAATAAAAAAAGAACTTGATCGTGTTGGCGTACCGTTCGGGAGCTTGACAGCAATCATTCTCACACACCAGGACATAGATCACATTGGAAATATTGAATTGATTTTAAATGAATTAAAAATTGATGTATACGCACATCAGCATGATATTCCCTATATAGAAGGAGAAAAACCATTACTGAAGACTGATCCTTCCAAAATGTCAGCTGAAGAGTGGGAAGCATTACCGGATCCGATGAAACAAATATATTTAAATCCGCCCAAAGCAACGATTACGAAAGCTTTAAAGGATGGTGATGAACTTCCTTTCTGCGGAGGCATACAAGTAATTCATACCCCGGGACACACACCTGGGCATATCAGCCTTTACCATAAGGTTAGCAAAACATTGATAGCAGCAGATTCGATGTTTTGCTTTAATGGTAAGCTGAGAGGACCGATTGCACATGTTACTCCTGATCTTGAACAAGCTGTCCGTTCACTGGAAAAATATTTGGCTTACGATGTTGAAAATGCAATATGCTACCATGGGGGACTTGCAAGTAATGACGTAAATAATCAATTAAAACAGCTGAATGAAGAAGGAATGCAGGCAGTTGTTATGATGCGGTAAACCCTATAGATATAAAACACCCTTTTTTAAGGGTGTTTTTTTATTAGATCTAAATAAACGATTTTATCTTCCAACATTAAATGTCCCTCATCACATATATATAATATTTACGTTTACCATTGGAAATATTAGCAGAAGGCAATTGCTTAAAATTTATCTACATAAAAAATGTTGATCAGTCAAAGCGTATATAAGAGTAGTTACTGGTTTTGTCATACATAAAGAAGGGAAATTAAAGAGGAGTATAATGTATAGCGAGGTATTTTATGGAAGTCACACTATTAGAAAGAGAAATAAGTGGCTATATTGGCCGTTTGCTGCGTGAAAATTTCGGGCGTGGCCCCGGGAATGTATTTTGTACTTTTTCGAGTCCATTTGTCACCGTATATATTACGAACTTCTTATCACCTATGGAGAAATCATTGATTGGTAACAGGCAAAGTGTTTATGTCCAGAAGACTAGAGATTTAATGATGGAAACATTAGAAGAAGAAATCAGAGCCTTTATAGAAACGAATACAAAAGAAAAGGTCAATGAATTTTATTATGACTGGAATCTTGATGGTAAAACCGGGATGTTTTTGCTTATCCTTGAAAATGATCAAAAATTTAAATGTGAACCCTTTTTAAACAAGGATCTAGTTCATAAGGAAATCATCAATGTAAGTATAGAAGCTGAAAAACCGCCTCAAAAGGTCTCATCACGTCTTCTCAATGATCGTACAATGATTATTATCAGGGAAGGAATCCTCGTAAGCATTGAGAAAGAACTAATCCATATAGGATTTCCTGAAACCCTTAAAATTGCCAAGAGAAACCTGGAAAAACGGTTAATGGATGAGCATAAAGCTAATTTTGAGAAGTTGTTATCTGCCCAAATCATTGATCAATTTGTTGACTGGAATTTTGAACAGGATAAAAGTTATTCTTTGTTCATTCTTAAACCATAGTGGAAGATAAGTTATACTTGCATAAACTGTCCGTTGATGTTAAGATACATAATAGGGTAAAGATTAAAACTCTTAATCTTACTTAATTTCTTAACAACGATGAAAATTTTATATTAAAATTTCTGATAGCAGTGAATGGGCAAAGTACCAGACATAAGTCAGAAAAGGATATGAATATACTCCTTTTCTGACTTTTTTTATTGCCATTTTTCGAAAAATAAATGATAAAGGAATGATTCCGCATAATAATGAACATGAGCAAAAAAGATTTAAATGAATGTATAGATAATTTCATTAAGGACAGACAGCTAATCAATTCGGAATTACAACAGCCAAATACGATTAGGAAAAAAGAGTTAGAGACATATTTAGAGGAATTTGCAGAAAATGAAGGTATTGAGTATCAAAAGAATTGTGAACTAGTTAAAACGAAATATTTTTTTTCAATAAAAGGCCAAGATGCTGAAATTGAATTTTATTATAGATATGGAAACTATTATACAAGACACAATATTATAGTTAAGTAAGCTGTTGCTCATAAGAGCAGCAGCTTTTTAGTTTTCAGGAATTGAAAAGAATTCAAGGTATTGTAATTGACTAATAGATATAGGATAATTTTGTCATTGCTGTTCAAAGGGGTGTGAAAGTTGGGTACATCATTTAATAAGTTTTATGAACACTATCTTGATATATGGAAAACTTCTTCTTTATCAGAACTGAAAGGTATTATTTCTCAGGAATATCAAGCCAGGGAAATTGCAGGGGGAAAAGTTTCCGATTTTGGCTATGAAGAATCAATCAGGGGATGGGAACAGGGTTTTAAGTTCGTCCTTGAAAACAATGCAAAGTGGGACTTGAAGGAATTATCGAGGATATCCTTACGGGAACATGAAGTAATGTCGATCCTTTCAGCACAGCTTGTCATCGACGGTAAGCCATTAGAAACAGGCAATTTATTTTTCCAAACCTTCGCTTACGATTTTGGGTGAAAGCTTGTCAGGAGTTATATAGAAGCTGGCATACCGATTGAACTGCTGTCTGAAGCAAATGTACCGCTGAAATGATAGAATGCATTAAGTAAGTATTTTTTCGGGATGTCTAGGAGGAACTCATGAATGCTGCAGTCAAAGCTTTTTTAATTACGATAGGGACTCTATCCATTGGACTAGGAGTAATCGGGATTGTAGTTCCTCTTCTGCCAACCACTCCACTCATCCTGCTCGGTGCGGTTTGCTATGTAAAATCATCAGAGACGCTTTATCAAAAATTAATAAAAAACAAATGGCTCGGAGCCTACATTAAGGATTTCCGTGAGAAAAAAGGGATTTCCAGGAAGAATAAAATACTGAGTCTCATTCTAATGTGGTTATCTATTGGCGGAACTGTATTATTCATGGATGTTAGTTTCTTGCTCGGCTCCATCCTGATCATTATTGCAGTCACAGTTAGTGCATATATTTTATCATTTGACACACTTTGAATTTAAACAGTAAACGAGGTAGAAAGCATTGTACGAATTCCAGCATGAACGCGAACGGAAAGAAAAGATTTTTAAAGCGTATATCATTATTTTTAGTGTAGCAGCTGCACTATCGTTAATATACGGTTTATTCTGGGGGAATGCTTCCACAGCAAGATTAGCTGCTAATTTTATTTTTTCTATCATCGTTTTTGTTTACGCATTAAAAGGAAAAACATGGGCAATTTTCATGCTAAAACTTTCTGTATGGATGAATCTATTAACCCTTATCCTAATGGCTGTTGTGTACATAATCGGTTAAAAAAGTTTGTGGTTTCCTGTTCTAGTAAAAATTTCATGAATGATTCAATATCACCGACAAACTTAGTGACTCCTGCAACATGATAAAAAGTACTTGTTTTATCAAACTCGTATATATCATTGTTGGGCGAATATAAATATACTCTTTTCCCTAGTCCGAGAGCAATTCCCATTTCGATATGGCTTCCTTTTCCACCAGGCAGCAACATCACCAAAAAGTCTGAGTTTCTCACCGCACTTAACTCACTTTCACCAATGGAAGCGAGTAAATCCATTGAATCTGCACGATCATTGATCGTCCAATCGTAGCAATATTTTAAGTTGATTTGCCAATGCCTTGACCATTTCCTTATTTTTAAAACTAGTGGCAATATAAAAATTCATGATTCCTCACTCCTTATCCGCATATTTTACCATTTTGTTTATCTTATCGTGTCATTTTTATTGAAATAGCAGGAGAGTGAAAGAGTAGATACGAATATATTATAAGGAAGTTTGAGAGTGTTATAGATTTCGAAATGGACAAATTTATTAGGCCATATTTTCTTGAAATTGAGGAGGAATTGCAATGGATAAAACAAATACAAAAAATGAATTGAAATCTTGGATTACATCTTTGGTATTTGCTGCACTCATCGCCTTTTTGGTAAGAACCTATATATTTGCACCATACATAGTTGAGGGAGCTTCGATGGAACCAACCTTGCATAATCACGAAAAAATCTTTGTTAACAAATATGATTCCGTTGATCAACTTAAACGCGGTGACATCGTGATTATTAAAGGAACAGAAGAGAATTATGTCAAAAGAGTCATTGGATTTCCTGGTGACCAAATTGAGATGAAAAATGATGAGCTACTTATTAACGGAAAATCCTTTCAAGAATCTTATCTGACAAAAAACCGAAAAGTCGCTAATATCAGCGGGCTAAGACTGACAGGTGACTTTGGGCCACTTACAATACCCGACGGCCATCTTTTTGTCATGGGAGACAATCGCTTACACAGCATGGACAGCAGAAATGGACTTGGTTATATCCAACAAAGCAGCATTATCGGCAAGAGTGAATTTGTCTACTTTCCATTCAAAAATTTCCGGGAGATAGAATAATGAAGTTTTGCAGGGAACGGAGCGGACAAAATGATTGAAAAATTGCACATAAATATGACGTCCTTCAATGTAGATAGATTGATTAGAGTTTATCTTCCTGAAAATTACAAAAATGAAACTGAAAGTTATCCAGTACTTTATATGCACGATGGCCAAAATGTTTTTAACGATGAAGATGCTATAGGGGGACATTCAATACAGCTTGAACAATTTTTAAATGAAAAAGAAATGAAGCTGATTGTTGTGGCAATTGATCAAAATAGCGAAGAACGAATGAATGAGTATTGCCCATGGAAAAATGGTCAGTATAGCAGGAAGATTGTTGGCCGGATCGATCCGACTGGCGGAAAAGGTAAGCAGTATATAGAGTTTATTGTGAATGAATTAAAGCCTTACATAGACAAAAAATATCGGACATTAAAAGATCAGAACAGCATGGCAGGCATTTCGCTTGGCGGACTTATCTCCACATATGCAGCGTGTGTATATCCTAATATTTTTAGGAATGTTGCGGTATTATCCTCGGCATTTTTCCGCAATCAAGAGGAAATTGAAAAGCTTTTGCAAGAGGCAGATTTGTCGCAGCTTAAAAAATTCTATTTAGACTGTGGCTCGGAAGAAGTAAAAACTGACAAAATGATAAGCAAGGAATTTGTGAATTCAAATAATGAAATATATGAAATTTTAAGAAAAAAAGATATAAGGGTTAAATTTAACGTGATCGAAGATGCTGAACATCATTATTTATATTTCAGACAGAGAGTTCCCGAGATTTTTAAGTACTTATGTACAAATGATGAAAGAATTCGATTATGAAGGATGCATTAGTCTTGAGTGTTCGCAGCAATATACTGGAAAATGATTTCGAGCATAAATGAAAAGAGCAATAGCGATTGACTAGTGCTCTTTTCATTTAATCTTTACTGGCTATGATAAGTTAACTTATATATTCAATATAATCTTGAAACTGGGCATGAGAGCCAGGCTCTTCAAAGACTCCTTCACGCATCAAATCTACAAATAATCTTGTAAACACAGGATCCCATTGGACACCTTTGCCTTCTTCTAAAATTCCCAGAGCTTTATCAAAGGACATACCTGTTCGATACGGCCTGTCAGAGGTCATCGCATCGAATGCATCAGCAACGGCTATTAGCCTCCCAAAAAGCGGGATCGCATCGAAGGTTAGTCCCATGGGATAGCCTAAACCATCGTAACGTTCATGATGATACATCACACCTTCAATCACTTGGTCCATCTCTGAGAATCCTTGTACTTGCTGTATAATATAAGCACCTATTTCAGGATGTTTTTTTATTTTGGCGAATTCATCGTCTGTAAGTTTGCCATCTTTAAGGAGTATTCCATCAGGGATGCCAATCTTACCTATATCATGGAGGATGGCAGATTTCTTCAAAAGCGATAGATTATTTTCCGATAGTCCGTACCGTTTTCCTAATGCCAATGTGTATGCCGTTACTCTTGTAGAATGTCCAGCAGTATAGGGGTCTCTTGCGTCCAATATCGCAGACAAGCTCTCAAGGAAACTCTCAAACATTAATTGCTTCTGTTCATCCCGATCCTTGATCGCTTGAACCATATGATTGAACCCGGTAACGAGTCCAGCAAATTCATCTGAATACAATTCCTGTGTCATTGTTAACTGGCCTTGTTGTATTTTTTTCATCGATTCTTGCAGCTGAACGATTGGCTGAAGGACATCTAAAAACAATAGCTTTGCTCCAAAATAAGCAAACACCAGACCTAAGAGAATAATAAAAAGTGCCCAACTCCAGTAATTTTGCGTTGACTCTGCCAAAATATCCAGCTTCACCTGTGTTGCAAGTCCAAACAATAGAATAGGAAAAACAGTGATATAGAGAAAACTCAACTGGAATTTCCACTTAATTGACATCACCAGTTTCCCTTCTTGTGAGAGGGAATTGTTATAATGTTTCATGGATATAGCAGCCATTTCGCTCAATAATGGCTGTATTGCTTTGATTGTCAGGAAGAATTCAATAATTGCATGCATTCCTGCAACAAGGACTGCACCAATGATTGCGAAGAAAATATAAATATAAGGTAGGTTTAAAAGATTGTAGTGAATAAAGAGAATGCTCAAAAAAACCGCCGGAATTGATAAACCAAAGAGATGAGGTCCCATAATCCTTCTGAAGGTCAGGATAGGAAAAAGATGAAGTTTTCCAAATGCAAGCTTTAGACTTGCCAAATCAATTTGATCATGTTCGAATACTTGTAAAATTGGCTTTATATCTTTGGAGAACGCTCGGTATTCAATTAAAGCCATTGATATAAATGAACTCACTAAAATGATTCCCATATAATAGAATTCAGTTATTGATAGTGTAAGAGTAAAGAAAATAAATACTCCTCCAACTCCAAGTACAGCTAGTGATGAGCCAAATAGATAATTATAAAATAACTGTTTCCTAAATGTTAAAAATGCTTCCACAAGCGTATCTCCTATAAAAGAGTATTTTTGTTAATTATTAACTAGAGTCAAATTTCTGTAAAGACGTATTCCGAATTAGAGTACTAATTTAAAGAGGATTATCGCCTAATCATAGCGAACTCATGTAAATGATCTTTTATTGAAGGAAGGATTACTGTATGAAGACCATTGGATTGATAGGCGGAATGAGCTGGGAATCTTCCGCTGAATATTACCGGGTTATTAATGAGGAAGTAAAAAAAAGACTGGGCGGACTTCATTCCGCTAAGTGCATTTTGTATAGCGTGGATTTTGATGAAATTGAGAGTTGCCAGTCACAGAATAGGTGGGATCAGGCTGGTGAAATCCTTGGTGAAGCAGCACTGAGTCTTGAACATGCAGGAGCTGATTTTATTGTTATCTGTACAAATACCATGCATAAAGTAATCGACATGATTCAAAAGAAAACTTCACTCCCTATTCTGCATATTGCTGAGGAAACTGCTGATGAAATCTTAAATCAGGGTTTGAAAAAGGTTGGACTGCTAGGAACAAAATATACGATGGAGCAGGATTTTTATACATCTCGGATTAAGGACGAAAATATTGATATACTCATTCCAGATGGACAGGAAAGAGTGACAATGAATCAAATCATTTTCAATGAATTATGTCTTGGAAAAACCGTACAAGCATCTAGAGAATACTTTAAGGCGGTTATAGAAAAATTAGTCGCGGAAGGGGCAGAAGGAATTATTTTAGGATGTACCGAAATTGGCTTATTAATTAAACAAGACGATGTCGACGTACCATTATTTGATACTACAATGATTCATGCTCTTGGTGCTGTTGACAAGGCGTTAGGATAAAATAGTTTTAACAAATCATCAAAAGATACGGCTCTGTAAAAGCCCAATGTTGTTTTTAAATCCTGTTGATTGTAGTGGA
>NZ_JBALSS010000020.1:96941-113757 GCF_036967045.1 Bacillus sp. JJ1609
AGCGAAGCGCCTGGAACGAAAATCAACAGCCTTATTTAACAGAGCCAAAGATAAAAGAAATTAGGAGGTACTCCATGTTTGAGCATTTCGAAGTAAATATTTCTACATTGGATAGAAACAGAATGGTAAGGGTTTACTTGCCTAAGCAATACAATGAAAATAAAGAAAAGAGCTATCCGGTGCTTTATATGCATGATGGCCAAAATCTTTATAAAGACGAAGATGCAGGTTATGGAATGTCTTGGGGCATTTCAGACTATCTTGATAAAAGTGATTTAGAAATCATTGTTGTCGGTATTGATTGTAATGATGGTTATAAAAGGCTTGATGAATATTCTCCTTGGTCAAGCTCGGAAATGAGGAAAATCTTTGCACCTGAACTAGATGGAATTGGCGGAGAAGGGCAGAAGTATGTCGAATATATCGTCAATGAGCTGAAACCCTTCATTGACGATAAATATAGGACAATTCCTGATGAATCCTCGATGGCCGGCAGCTCAATGGGTGGCTTGATTTCTACATACGCGGCATGCAATTATCCAAATATATTTAAAAGAGTAGCATCAGTTTCTTCAGCTTACTGGTTCACTCAGGAGGAAATTGAACTACTGATAAAGGATAGTAATCTTTCAGCCATTGAAAAATTTTATCTTGATGTCGGTACAAATGAATCATCAGGCACAATCGATAGCAGGCGGTATATTGAATCAAGTGAATCCGTTTATTCCTTGCTGAAAGGGAAAGTCAAGGATTGTAAATTTGTCATTGCCGAAGGTGCTGTCCATAATGAACTGGCCTGGCGCGAACGAGTTCCCGCTATTTTTAATTACTTATACAAATAAGCATACAAAAAAGGACTAATTTCTTCATTGGTCCTTTTTGCTATTTCCATTTTCTATTGGCACAAAATAACTTTCCTTGCGGTAGGCGACTGCCTCCATCGTTGCGATTAATTCTCCATTACATTCAACACGGATTTTGTACCAGGCAGTTCGGTAGTTCTTTTTTTCTTCTGTGGCCGAGGCGGTAACCACCGAGCCTAATTTGCCTGCTGCCATATAATTAACTGTAGTTGTGAGTCCTACAGAGATTCTTCCGTAAGAGTTACAGGCAGCCTGAAACACAAAATCAGCCAGGGCAAAGGTAACAGCTCCATGAAGTGTTCCATGCATATTAAGCATATTGTCCATCACTGCCATTTCTGCCACTGCTGAACCCTCACCAAGTTCCACAAGCTTAATGCCCAGTGATCTGGCGTATGAATCTTCCTGCAGCATTTTTATAATTTCCTTCTTGTATTCATGATGAATTTCATTTTCATTCACCCTATTTTTCATCTTTAGCCCTCCACGGTTTTTGTATAAATTCGATAACAGGAAGGCTGAATCCTTTAAAAACAATATAGAAACTTAATGAAAGTATCCAAGGGAGCGCAAAAGGGACCGAGGGGGTAATCTTAAATTTATTATTATTTATAGTTTAAAAGCATTCGTGAAGTAAATGAATGGAGGGGCAGCGGCCGTAAAGTAATATTTATGGAATGGGGCATATCAGATTGATGCTGAGCATTTTTAAACCAATTGTACATTGCTTTTCCACCAACCGAATTGGCTGAATGAATGGTAATGCGATTTGCATAGAGCTTTTCATCAACCATGATTTTAACTAGCAATAAACCATTTCTGCTCGGGCTAACCAAATCGTGATCCAAAGAAAGGTGTTCGATTTCAAAATTCTTCAACAGGGACAGACATTCATCTATTGTTTCTGCCAATACGTATCCTTCTGGCGGTTTACGATAATCATCCAGGAAAACATTAATCTTTTCCATTCTTGATCTCCTTCCCTAAATAGGGGGTGACTAAGAAAAGTCTTTAAACCCTAGATTCATGTGTTCTCTTAAGCCTAACACACTTTTAGACAGAAATGGACAATATCTACTTGGGAAAAAATTCATTTTTTTACTTTATTCCCCTTAACCCCTTAATATTCTTATTGGATTATTTGTAGGTAGTAGCAATTAATGATTAATATTCAACAGACATCGCCCAATAGGCAACGGTGTCTGTCTTGAAAAGAAGTTCCTTAAACTTTTTTATTCAGAAAAGGAAATACAGCGTTAAGAATTGCAGGTTTAAATAAACTGACAGGATGAGCCTTTAAGTGGAGGACATTCATGAACTGTCTATATACTTTTTCATTATGTGAACATGCCAGGACGACATTTTTAACATACATTTGGAGTATGGAAAGTCCGAATGGTTTTTTACCAGATGTATGTTGGAACCTAAAATCTTCAGTCAAGGCAATCAGCCATGGGATATCAATGATCTTGCTGATTTTACGATGAAAATCTTTCGTTAATTTTTCCTTTGTCTTTGATGACTTGAGCATCTTTCTCAAAACTTCTGCTTCCATGGCTGCGATGCTCATGCCTTGCGCAAAGACAGGATCAATCCTGCAAAAAGAATCTCCCATCACAAGCAAACCAGCTGGGAATTGCTTCAATTTGTCATAATGGAACCTGCGTAAAGCTGGGAAACGATACATCTGAATACCTGTTTCAGGAACAGCGGTTATTATTGCTTCATATAAATCAGGCTGATCAAGATTTTTAGCGTACTGCAAAAATGATGAATGGTCACTAGGCAGATGTTCAACTCCATAGCCTAACAGGGTAACTAAATGGCGATCCCCTTCAATTGGTGAAATAGTACCGCCTCTGCTCTGCTTTGGAGGATTCGGATAAACGAGAAGGCTATGCCAGTTAGAAGTTCCTGCCGCAAGCTTCTCGAAAATCATGCTTGCGTAAAATAAATCAACCTTTACTTCTGTTTTCTTTGGCTTTTTGAAGCCCAATTCTTCCAGCCATTTGGACGTTAACGAAGCAGCACCTGATGCATCTACGACTAAATCACCTGCAAGATCCATTTGCCTGCCATCATGTTTTTCTGCGGTTACACCACTAATTTCCTTTTTTTCATTTAGAAAAAGCTTGTTTACTTTACAGCCATAACGGAAATCAATGTTAGGAATTTTCTCCATCCTTTTCTGTATATTCCATTCGAGAAAGGGGCGGCTTTGCTGGATAATCGACAAGCCTGAGTTAAACCTGTTTTTCTGGCATCCATGATGAAACCAAACTAAATCTCGCGAAAAATCAGAGAAAGTTGATCCTGCCATGACCATTTCAGCAATAATCCCCGGAAATAATTCTTCAATGATTTCTTCTCCGCTTTTTAGCAAAACATGCCCTTGTGAACCTTGTGGCACTCCTTTGCGTATGGCGATGCTATCGTTTTTTTGATCTTTTTCTAATACAATCACTTCTTCAAAAAAATCAGATAGTACCCGAGCTGATAGCTTACCAGCAATGCTTCCACCAATGACGATGGCTCTTTTGCCTACTAATCTGTTTAACGACATCCTTATACCCCCGTACAAATCTCTGTAAAATAGCTTTTTAATAGGCTTATATTGATTTATCCTTCGTACAGATAAATATAATGTTTATAGTAATGTAAATACACAACACGGATAATTTTACCTAATGGGGTGGGGAAATGAAAGACCTTTAGGCATATATGAAAGAATATCAGAAAGAAATGGGCTGGGAAATCAATGAAGAAAACTATTTAAAAACCAGGGAATCACTATTGAATAATTACATGCTGCGAACAACAGAGGTAGCAGAGGAGTTAAGAAAGGTATTTAACCTGACTCAACAAGGCGTCATGAATGGTATGGAGCAGGAGGAGGCATTTTTGCGGGCAAAAGAAAGCGCAAAAGAGAATATCGGCAAAGAGCTAGCAGATTGCATGACCTATTTGATGAAGTTTTATAATTACTTTGACATCGATTTAGAGGTAAGCTTTTATGAAAAGATGGCAGAAGTGAAAAAACAGAAGTTTGACGTGAAGGTTGATGCTTAGGCGATTCCATTCCATTGATGTCAAATAATTATTATCTTCATGTAGAACTTGATTGAATAAATGTGAGAGATTTAAATAAAAGCTTTTACGGTGTATGATATTAAATTACAGTTTATTTGCAGCTTATCTAGTGATCATGGGTGAAGGATTCATTTTGGTATTTATGGGTATTTCTAATATTATTATCTTATATTGAAAGGTAAAAAAATATGGAACCCATTATCATAAATAATAAACAAGTAAATCAGGCTATGTTTCAATTTGTATTCCCTTTTCAAATAAAAAAAGGACAGGAATCAAAATTAATCAATATATTAAAAACACAAGAATTTGAACATTTTAGACTTGACCAGCTTGAAAATGAAAACAAATATTATGGCAATTATCGAGTCTCGCACCTGGAATTAGAGCAATACTATCTTCCTTTTACTAATAAAATCCTATTTCCACATACAGAGGATGAAAAGGGATTTCAAAGATTTTCAAAAATTTTTTCGCGTTTATACAATTTAATTTCATGTGATATACAAATACCTTTCTTCATACACTCAATTGATATTACTGTTTGTCCCTATCACCTTGGTCTATTAACCATTCGAACTGAGATACCTGGAAACATAGAACTTTCTGAAGCAATAGAATTTGCATCTCGTTTTCGAATATTAGACAAGAAAACAACAAAAAAGGAAACGAAAGTTTTTATCGACCATACAGAATCAAGTTTTAATGATGTTGAAACCTTCATCTTTGATTATTTATGCCCGGATTTAAAACAATTCTTCAATCGTCAAAATAAAAACGATGCATATTTCGAAGCTCTCCCCTTTTTTGAAGACGAAAAGATGTATGTACAATCGCTTATCCGTGTTGAATCAGATGGAAAATTTGATTCTATAGATGCTTACCGCATTGTAAACTTAGATGGCTTAAACTTGAAGGGTGAATCATTTGTCAGTTCAAATAACTTTAACTTTATAGAGCGATTTATCCAAGATAACTCTTATGACAGATGGGCTCCCAATACTTTGTACGTTATGCAAGAGCATTGTTTCAGTTGTATTACGAACGAAAATGAAGAGGTATTTTCGCAATTAGCCAGTCAATATTATGGAAAATATTATTATGCTTTTATCCTGAACATGTTTCATAAGAATGTACTATTAAAGCTTGCAAATGATTATTCCGAAATCGATGTTGAAAAGGATAATGATAAAATAGAAAAACTGATTCACTCGATTAATTCATTTACAGCAAACTATTTCTTTTTGGAGCTTGCAGCCCAATCACAAAGCAGGCAGATTTTCGTCCAACTTCGGAAAATGTTTCTCATTGAAAATTTATACCAGGATGCCAGGGATACATTGATGACTCTATATAAATACGACGAAAAATTCTCTGAACAAAAAAGTAACTTTTTATTACTGATCCTAACTCTATACACAGTGGTAGGCGGCATATATGGAATGAATCAGGTAATAGAGGATTTAAAAGGAGATATTGATTGGAGCAAAATGTTATCATATTCACTCTTTGAATATATGGCGCTCTTTATAACAATCAGCGGATTAATCACTGCTATTTATTTAGCAGTCCACAATTTTATAAAATGGCGTCATGATAAAAGAAAACGAGAAAAATGGTCCGCAGAGACATCGATTTATCAAAAAAAGATTAAGTAATTTAGTGCCATGGCTTCTTTTTCATATCTGGATAATGTCTCATTGATATCGGGCAGAAGGAAGCGGTGGTTCTTACATCTATCCGTATTAACCAGATTGAATAAAAAGTCGTCACTGTACTTGCTGATTCCATGTGAAGTTTACATTTCTTCCTCATGAAAGGGACGAGTTCGACAGTTATGTCATTTTAAAATGAATTAATATCTCTTGATTAATTCATTTTTGGTATAGTCTTACCTAAGAACATAGAAATTCACCGGCTGCAAAACCTGAATGGAGTTATTGAAATGAAAGAACACCTTTATGATAAAATGCTTAACATCAGAACTGCCGGAAACCAGGCAGGGTTTCATAAGTCATTACATTACCATAGGTATGAGCCAACTCCTTACTCTGCATTGGAGTCATTTTTCAAGGAATATAACCTTAATGCTAAGGATACGATTGTAGACTTTGGATGCGGAAAGGGAAGGTTAAATTTCTTTCTTAATTACCTTTTCAACTCCAATGTAATTGGAATTGAAATGAACGAGGCATTTTATATTGAAGCTATCGAAAATAAAGATCGCTATTTGAAGAATTATAATAGTAGGGCAGAAAAAATTGAATTCGTTTGCTGCCTGGCTGAGGAGTATAAAATCGGTCCGACGGAAAATTGCTTTTATTTCTTCAATCCATTTTCGGTACAAATTTTTATAAGTGTGATCAATAATATCTTGCTTTCAGTCGAGGAAAACAGCAGGGAAGTGGATATTATATTATACTACCCATCTGAGGATTACATTTACTATCTGGAATCTCAGAGTCCTTTTACGATGGTAAAAGAATTTAATCTGCCTGACCATAATCCAAATGAGCGTTTTTTGGTATACCGCTTGTCTTTTAACTGAAGGAAAAATAATCACTAGCCCCAGTATTTGTTGCTGAGGCTAGGTTTGTTATTGCCTTGAATTTTGAGGATGGTCATCTTTTGCCAGTTCGGCTGCTTTGGCATTTAATTCAACCTGCTCGGGAGATTTACAGCCTGGAATCACGGCTGTTACGGAAGAATGATTCAAGCACCAAGCTAACGCCCAGGAAGCCATCGGTATATCTTGAGGTACTTCAGTCCGGCTTATTTCTTCAACTTGCTTTAAAAGACTCGCTGTTTCTTCAAAATCATGCTTTGAACGAACGTCGTCACGTCTAAAAACTGCACCAGGCTTGTACTTGCCGCTCAAATAACCGCTTGCAAGCGGGACCCGTGCAATCACTCCAAGATTTTGCCTTTCGCTAGAAGGAAAAATCTTTTCCTCAGGCTTTCGATCGAGCCGATTGTATACAACTTGAATAGCTCCCACATTTACATTTGATGCTTTGTCTGTTTGGTAGCTCTCTTCATTTGACCTGAGGGAGATACCAAGGTGACGTATTTTCCCTGCCTGTATCTGTTTATCAAGCATCGTCCAGAGTTCATCGTTATTAAATTCTTCATCACTACAAGAATGTGCCTGATAAAGATCTATATATTCAGTTTTTAAGGAATTCAATGAAGCGTCCAGCTGCGAGAGTACATCGCTTGCACTCCAATGTCTTGTCCGCTCAAAATTATTGTGAAAATGGTGACCAAATTTTGTAGCCACAATCCAATCTTCACGCTTGCTCCGGCTAAGATAGTCTCCAATAAGTGATTCAGATAGGTGATCTCCATAGCACTCGGCAGTATCAATGAAATTGATTCCGGTTTCGCTGCCTTTATTTAAAATTGCATCGACCTCATATTGAGTAAATTCCTTACCCCATTCACCACCATATTGCCACGTACCAATCCCAACGACCGATATTTCCAGATCCGTTTTTCCTAACCGTCTGTACTTCATCCTATCACCTCGTAAAGTATATAGATCAATCATAACACGGGTTCATTTTTTGCTGAAATTTTACGCAGCATACATTTCTTAGTTCATTTTATTACCAGGCAATGCAAGGCATAGTTTGTACCATTCCCGATAATGGACGAAGCGAAGCATTATATAATGATAGGGCGGAACTACATTTAAAAAGAGAGACAAAAAGAAACGAACGAAAATAATATTAATGTAACGGGTCAAAAGAAGGGTGTTAGGAGAGAATGGTTTTGGTTTAGCTGAAAAATGAAACGATTGCTCACCCTTTGTTTCATGAAAATCCAAAATTGAATCTGAAGATACTTTTACATCATCAGTCTTATAATTATTCCTTGTTGAACTTTAATGATTTTAAAGGATTTTGCCATTATAGGAAGAATTATTAAAGAATGTGAGACTGGTAGAGGGGGAATAACTTTGGAAGAGAAAGTGTTGAAAGCAATACAAGATGATTATCCTGAAGACTTCGCATGGTGCTATGGCTGCGGGAGAATGAATGAAAGTGGACATCATTTTCGGACCGGCTGGCTTGAAGACAAAACGATGACAATTTATTATCCAAAACCCGAGCATATGGCATTGCCAGGCTTTGTTTATGGAGGGCTGATTGGGTCTCTCGTAGACTGCCATGGTACTGGCTCAGCGGCACTCGCACTGCACAGGAAGAATGGACATGAGCCTGGGGATTCCGCGGAACCACCTAGATTTGTAACTGCTTCTCTACATGTTGATTTCCTGAAACCGACCCCACATGGTACTGTTTTGAAAGCAATTGGCACTGTACAAGAAATCCACCCTAAGAAATTCAAAGTAGAAACCGTGGTATTTGCAGGAGATACGCTTTGTGCTCGGGGAGAGGTTGTTGCTGTTGTAATGCCCAGCAGTTTTACGGCAAAGGAGCAACAAAGCTAGCACATTGTTGTGATGTTTTGTATTATATAAATCTGAAATAAAAACCCAGAATATAACATTCTGGGTTTTCTAATAAACTGTTATTTTACAGGTTCTAACAAAGAAGTAGGCAAATAACCCTCATCACCTGATTCCTTCATTTTCACCTTCGTACGGCGTATGTCTCTCTCCATGACTTCAACTTCATTATCTTGTTTTATTTCTTTTACCTGATTTTCACTCACGATTTTATCAACGCCATCAACGTCGTTAACCTCAATCAATTTATATAATTCATCATAAGCTTTTGGAGTAAGCGCCAGATAAGCATCCGCTTGGACGGTTGCTGTATCACCTTTTTGAAGAGTATGATCTTTAACTTCTTGCTCGCTTTCTTTATAAGTATCCTTCATATTCTGGATGATCCCCGGTGTTTCCTGTTTTATTTTCTCTGCTGCTTCTTTTGTTTTTTCACCTGTTACTGCAGCTGCATTTTTTGTTTCTTCTTCTATTTGTTTTGCACCTTGCTCTGCTTCATCACTGCTGCAGCCTGACCCGATCAGGATGGTCAAACTGAGGGGAATAGTTAGATAATTTATAGAAAAAGGCATTCAAAATAACCTCCTCGTCGTGTCTGTCTATTTAGTAAGATACCACTGGCTTCTTTATATGAAACATCATCCTTAAGACCTCAAAGAATATGCATCCACATTTTATCCTTTTCGAAGGAATTCATCCAAGCTACTTATCATTTTGTTCAGTTGGGTTTCGGTTCCGTTTTCTCAATCCTCATTTTCATATCGACAAAATATGGTAGTTCTATAATAATTAAGATAACAATCTGTTTTTTTGAAAGGTAGGTAATAGTTTGAGAGAGAATAAAGTCGCAATCGTTACTGGCGCAAGCCGGTTAAAGGGCATTGGAGCTGCAATATGTCGCGAGCTGGCAGTTGCAGGCTTTGATATATTTTTTACTTATTGGACTGAATATGACAAGGAAATGCCATGGGGTATGCTGAATGAAGAGCCACAGGCACTAAAAGATGAGCTTGAAAAAATGGGTGTGAAATCGTTCAGTATGGAATTGGATTTGACCAAGGAGAACTCACCACAAAAGCTCTTTGAATCACTTACTTTAAAGTGGCAATCAGCCGATGTTTTGGTGAACAATGCGGCCTATTCTACCAGCAATGATTTTTCCAATCTGACAACAGCAGAATTGGACCGGCATTATTTAGTCAATATACGTGCGACAACCCTCATGAGCATTGAATTTGCAAGGAGATTTAACAAAAATTCTGGCGGAAGGATTATAAACATGACTTCAGGCCAATTTAGAGGACCCATGCCTGGAGAACTGGCTTATGCCACTACAAAAGGAGCAATCGATGCATTGACTATTACTTTATCGGCGGAATTGGCATCAAGAGGCATTACCGTAAATGCAGTCAATCCAGGCCCAACCGATACAGGATGGATGGATGATGAGACGAAAAAAGCCTTGTTGCAGAGGTTTCCATTTGGGCGTGTAGGAAAAACAGAGGACGCAGCTAAACTGGTTAAATTCCTGGCAAGTGAAGAGGCTGAATGGATTACTGGTCAAATCCTTCATTCCGAAGGTGGATTTTTACGCTAATTAGTTAATTAATTTGGGATTTGAGGGGGAAGAAGCATGGAAACGCAAAGCATACCTGCACCTATCGAGGCTGCAAAGAGATTTATTAAAGATCGTTTTCCATTTTGTGATGCCGCGCTGCTTGCAGGCAGTGTAGTCAGAGGGGAAGCAACACCAACCTCTGATTTAGATATTGTGGTTTTTGATTGTAAAGTGACCTCAGCATACAGGGAGTCATTAAGAGCATTTGGCTGGCCAGTCGAGGTTTTCGTTCATAATTTGCAATCGTATAAATTATTTTTCGAAAGTGACGCTAAAAGGGCAAGACCAAGCTTGCCAAGGATGGTTTCGGAAGGATTGATTCTAAAGAACAGCGAGATATTGTCAGCAATCAGGGAGGAAGCAGCAGCCATAATCGAAAATGGGCCTGAAATGTGGACAGAAAAAGAGATTGAAATGAAGCGCTATTTTATTACAGACACACTCGATGATTTCATTGGCTCAACAAAAAGAGCTGAGGAACTCTTCATCGCAAATGCCTTGGCTGATCTTTTACATGAATTTGTGCTAAGGACAAATAAACATTGGATAGGAAATTCAAAATGGATGTTCAGAGAATTAACTAGATTTGATCCACAATTTGCAGAGTGTTTTGTCCAAGCCTTTGACAATTATTATAAAAAAGGTGAAAAAAGTCAGGTCATCGAACTTGCTTACTCCATTTTAGAACCGTTTGGAGGAAAGTTATTTGAGGGCTTTACCATAAAGTAAAAAAAGCAGCCGAGCTGCTTTTTTGATTAATTTTAAGAGATATTCAAGCCCTAAAAGAAAATAGCAGTAGTAAAGCCGATATACCTTGAACACATATGCTTAACAGCGCAAAGAAAATGATGATTTCCTGTTCTGACAAAATCGTTAAAGGCAGCCCGCAAATAGCGGGATTCATGACAACCGCACCTGCCATTGTTCCCATACTCGACCCAATTCCGCCATTATAAATTCCAGCTATCAATGTTTGGGCATTCACCATCGAACCAAAGAGCCATCCTATTCCTATTCCCAGCAATAAATTGAGCAGACCAGTTATTTCAAAATCCGCAGGAAAAAGCAAATAAAGGTTCAAAGCGGCAACAAGACTTAAAGTGCTGCTGGAAGTCATAACCGAGATATAGCCAGAACTGTCATTTAATAATAGCTTAGATTTACTCATTACGAAATAGAGCCAAACACCAAAGACAATATTGATAAAAGTGGTGGAAATTAAGATGATTTGCATTACAAACCTCCATTTAACCCCTGTAGGCAAAGGCAGCCACTAAGCAAAAGCAGCTTATGATAAATAATTCGATCATCAACAAGAAAAGAATACCCTCAGAGGCAGCTACTCCGATCATCGGAGCCATAATTCCCATCATTAGTCCGTTAATATACCCTGTCAGTAAGGTTTGATAGTCAAAAAGATTTCCAAAGAAGATGCCTGTTAAGCTTCCTATTACCACAGCAAAAAGGGTAGCCTCGAGGAAATACATTGGATAAAGATTGATGAAGATAACCCCGGTTCCAAGTGCCATGCCTCCCCCGGCAACCATGGCAATATTCATTCCAAAATGAAAGCCAATTTGTTTCCTTCGATTGTAAAGGTAAATATACAAAACGTATGCTGATAAAAAATTCAGGGGATAGAATACAACAATCCATTCTGGCATCATAGATCACCTCACGTTCAATGTATGCAGATTGGACCCAATAGTGTTTCAACACTTCTCCATTTTCAATAGCAATATCACTTTTGGCAGAATTTTCTCATACGATAAAAAATTTTTTCAACTGCAACCGTTTTAATATTTTTCCCCTATATTAAAGAATTGTGGAATGAAAAATGCTTCCCATTTATAAAATGTATGATAAAATGAATAAGTTCAAAATCACATAAATCCGTCTTTACGGAAGAGGTTCTAGCTACCCTCTCAAAAAAACTAAGGAGAAACAGTACTGCTGTCTTAGTGGTGCTGTTTTTTTCCGTTCAAAAGGAGATTTTTAGAATGAAAAATGAAAAAGCCGTAGTCGTTTTCAGTGGCGGCCAGGACAGTACTACCTGCCTGTTCTGGGCAAAGGAACAATTTGCAGAAGTAGAGGCCGTGACATTTGATTATAACCAGAGGCACCGGACAGAAATTGAGTGCGCGAAAGAAATTACGAAGGAGCTTGGAATCAAGCACCACATTCTTGATATGAGCCTACTGAATCAACTTGCACCAAATGCACTAACAAGAAGTGACATCGAAGTTAAAGATGGTGAAAACGGAGAATTACCATCTACCTTCGTACCAGGACGTAATTTATTGTTCATGTCCTTTGCTGGGGTCCTCGCAAGCCAAGTAGGTGCTAGACATATAGTGACTGGTGTTTGTGAAACAGATTTTAGCGGATACCCAGATTGCAGAGATATTTTCATAAAATCGTTGAACGTCACATTGAACCTATCAATGGACGAGAATTTTGTCATACACACGCCTTTGATGTGGCTGAATAAAGCGGAGACCTGGAAGCTCGCAGATGAATTGGGTGCTTTTGATTTTGTCCGAACGAAAACCTTGACTTGCTATAATGGCATCATCGCAGACGGATGTGGAGTTTGCCCAGCCTGTCTGCTGAGAAAAAAAGGGCTCGATGAGTTCTTGGAAGGGGCTGTTTAATCATGTTCGGTTTCCGTATTGTAGAGCAGCTTCAAAAAATAGATCAGGATATTAAGAGAGAACAGTTAAAATATCATTCAAAGCGTGTGCTCGTCAGCAAGGAATTCACCTTTGATTCTGCCCATCACCTTCATGCTTATGAAGGGAAGTGCAAGAATCTGCACGGTCATACCTATAAAGTTATTTTTGGGCTGAGCGGCTTTGTCGATGAGCGCGGCCTGATGATTGACTTTGGCGATATTAAAGAAATATGGAAGTCAGAAATTGAAATCTATCTAGATCACAAATACTTAAATGAAACACTTCCTCCGATGAATACTACTGCCGAGAATATGGTCGTATGGATTTATGAAAAAATGACGGAAGCCCTGGAAGAAAGACAGGATCAATATGATGGCGCCAGGGTGGAGTTCGTCCGTCTCTATGAAACTCCTACAAGCTATGCAGAAGCAAGAAGGGAGTGGATGGAGCTTGAGTAAGATTCCAGTTATCGAAATTTTTGGCCCAACCATCCAGGGAGAAGGGATGGTTATTGGACAGAAGACCATGTTCGTCCGAACAGCAGGCTGTGATTATTCGTGCGCATGGTGCGATTCATCTTTTACATGGGATGGGTCGGGAAAAGATTTGATCAATCAGATGACCGCAGAGGAAATCTGGGCTCAATTGCAGTCACTTGGCGGCGATGGCTTTTCATATGTAACGATATCAGGCGGAAATCCAGCTCTCTTAACCAAATTATCTAGTTTTATAGCTTTGTTAAAAGAGAGAAACATAAAAATTTGTCTGGAAACCCAGGGCAGCAGGTGGCAGGATTGGTTTTTACAAATCGATGAGTTGACCCTTTCACCCAAACCGCCGAGTTCAGGGATGATCACAGATTATAAAATTTTGGATAATATCATTGATCGTGTTCAGCACCAGACAGCCCAAAATGTCAGCTTGAAGGTTGTTGTCTTTAATGATGCAGACTATGAGTATGCCAAAACAATCCACATGAGGCACCCAGAAATCCCATTCTTTTTGCAGGTTGGAAATGATGATATCACTACAGCAGAAGATGAGAAGTTAGTTTCAAGCTTACTTGATAAATATGAATGGCTTGTAAATAAAGCAATGCAGGACCACACCCTGAAGAACGTTAGGGTACTTCCTCAATTGCACACGTACATCTGGGGAAACAAAAGAGGAGTTTAGATTAATAGGAGGGAATAAGATGAGAATCTTATTATATTTAATATCGATTGTTACCGCTAATGTTATAACCGCAGCATTTGCGCCACTTCACTTAGGTATATTCATCGTGCCAATGGGAACATTGCTCATTGGTGCTACTTTTATTTTCCGTGACCTTGTCCAGAATATGTATGGCCGTACTAAAACATATCTATTTATCGGTGCAGCCCTTATTCTTTCAGCTATTGTTTCTTTCATCCTGGGAGACACACTTTTAATTGTGTTTGCTTCCGCATTGAGCTTTGCAGTAGCGGAAACGACGGATACTGAAATTTACACAAGGCTTAAGCTGCCAATGAGCTGGAGAGTTTTTTATAGTGGTTTGGTTGGAGGACTACTTGATTCCATGATCTTTGTTATTATTGGCTTAAGTCCGATTGGAGCAAATTTCCTTCCGTGGGAAGCAGTCCCTGCAGCCATTTTAGGACAGGTGATAGTCAAAACTCTCATTCAGGCAATTGGCGCGATGTTGTTGAACCCTATAAGCAATATATTCAATAATAAAGCTGTATCAAATTAAAATGACAAAAGGTGCTGAATAAAAATTCAGCACCTTTTTCTATTACAACTTAAATCAATGAATATGCTCTTGGCCCACACCACCGCCCATAATGAATAAAACAGCCCCTACCGCAATTAAAAGAATAGCCCAGACCAATTCGAAATTGACAAGATACCTCTTAAATTTCGCTATTCCAAACTTGTAGACTAACAGGGCAATAGCAGTCATTGAAGTCATCATAGCAATTTCATGTACGATCCATAAGGGGACAAGGTCATGAATGCTTGCAGCTTCTAGTATAAATGGCGCAAATAACAGGCCGGATCCATGTGTGGAAGAGGCGAGAAATGACCATAGGATCAGTTGGCCATAGCCTACATTTAATCCCCCAGCCCACCTGAAATGCCGATAATAACGAAACAGTCTGTAAATACCATAAATAACGATGATGGAAGCGATTGTTGTGTGGACTGTTCCAGCAGGCAAATGGAATCGAGCAAATGTCTGAGCTGCAAAGACAATCCCGTCTCCTAACACTTGACCTGTGGCAATTGGAATGATTGCATAAAACAATACACGTTTTTGACTCCTATGAATGGCTAAAAATACTGCGAATAACCAGCCCATTGCAGGGTTTATGCCATGGAATGCACCAAGGAGAGCCGCTGCGGCCATCTGGCTTTCATGCGAAAATAAAGCTTCCATTTGTATTCACTCCCGATTCACGGATAGCAAAAAGTATCGGTAGAGCAATCGCCGCCTTCGAGCCTGATTTGATGAGCTCTCATTCCTTCGAACTCAATAAGGAAGTCAGTATCAATTTCCATGCCACCCTCTGGTTTTATGTTCACCTTTACCATAGCTCCCTGGATTCCACCCGGATAAAATTGTTCATCCCACGCCTTATAAAGGGAGTTAGTAAAATACACCCGCTTTCCATCCCGGCTCAATTCCACCATCTGTGGCCCGCCTGTTATTTGCTTACCAGATGGGTGGGGAATTGGTGAGGCTATTCCGCCAATTTTAACGGTATCGACAAGCTTAGGGTTAAATGGGTCACTGACATCATACTGAATTAATTCTCCCGTTCCCCAACAGCTCACATATAAAAATTTGTCATCAAGCGAGAGGACCATGTCAGTTACCAGTGGTGGGACAGCACCAATATCCTTTAGGGCAGGAGGGAGCTGGTCAGGATGGGCGGGCACGGCTGGAATTTCAATGATCTTCCTTGCTTCCCATTTCCCGTTTCCGCGATGCCAGACCCAGATGGAGCTAGCCAGATTCGTCACATCCACTACTACACTTGCAAATCCATATGTCTTGCGCGGATTATGAGCGGGCCTCAATTCAAGGACCATTTGATGCTGGTCGCCAAAATCAATTTCCTGAATATGGCTTCGGGTGCGGCTATCAAAGAAATGTATGCTATGACCATATTTCCTTTTCATTAAAGCATCCAAGTTCAATCCGTTTTCAAATAAATCTGGTGTTGCCCAACCACTAGATACTGTCACATCATGAGCAATATGCCACCAGAAATCATATGCATAGTGCTGTGGACCTCGATCCATTTCCCAGGCACCCAATACATTAAAATTGAAATGATCAAGCAAAAGTATGCCTCCAGGTCCGCCATCACCTTCGGCTGCACCGAGGGCACTTATAAAAATACCTTCTGGACCACAGTGAACAGTGTGAAGGCGGCTGTAGCCAGTTCGTTTTTTAATCTCTTCAGGCTCAATCGTTTTGATGATTCTTGGTTTGCGAGGATCAGGCTTTGTATCAGCGATATATATACGTGAAGAACGTATGCCGGGAAGTACTAAGTACCTCCTTTCCAGCTGGGGATGAAAGGCAGTTGGGCAAAGTGCAGAACTGCAGGCATTCCAGCCAAAATGGTGAAGCTCATCATCCCCAGCACCCGATAAACCAAGTTTATAAATTAGTTTTCCGTATGAAGGGGAGGCGGGATCAAGATCAACAACACCAATGGCGTCTGGATCTAACAAGGCTACATAAGCTAAGTTTTCGGGTGGTGCATCCATAGCTGAGCGGGGAGAAGGATAAAATGAAGGATCAGTACCAAATAATTTCGTCACAGATGAATCATCCTTTCTTGTTGGCAGTAAAGGAGAACACTATAATTTATTTGAAATCCTATGGTTTTAGTCGCCTTTTTTTTTGTGACAGCCTGTTTTTCTTATAAAAAATGACTAGTTCTAGATATTTTTTGCTTTTAATCCCTTAATGTAATTCAACAAATATTTTTATAATACTAAGAAAAGATGCCTCGAAAAGTTTGATAAGTACCCGATTAAAACTTCATCCTCAAACCAACAATCGGTGCGAAAACTGCCTATAAGAAAAGCGCAAGCG
>NZ_JBALSS010000021.1:0-28825 GCF_036967045.1 Bacillus sp. JJ1609
CCACTCCAATCAACAGGTTTCAATAACTGATCGGTGATCTGTATCTTTGTTGACAAACTAAGGTCCTGAACCATAATGTTCAGGACCTTAACGCTAAGACTTAAAAAAAAGTTTTATTCTATTTCAATCTATTACTCATTAACTTTAGCTATGTACTTAAACTATATAGTCTTTAAAACATGCAAAGAGCAGAACCTTATTCAAAATAATACATAAACCCGATCGCGCCAACGCCTGTATGTGTACTTATGATAGGTGTTGTGTCCTCAATGTCTATGTCTCCATATCCTGTGGCTTCCTGGATTGCATCCTTAAGTGTAGCCGCTAACTTCAAACCCTCGGCGTGGACGAGGCCAACACCTTTGATTTTCTTGCCTTTGACATCCTCCAAAAACTGGTTTTTTAGATATTTAACAACCTGCGAGTGACTCCTTGCCTTGGAAACAGGTGTATATTCTCCACCTTCGAGCGAAGCAATTGGCTTAATGTTCAATAACGAACCGATCAATGCCTTGCCTTTTCCAATCCGTCCGCCCTTGACTAAATTTTCGAGGGTATCCACCACTACAAAAAGACGAGTCTTCTCCCTGACATCATCCAGTCTGGTTAGTATTTGTTCAACGTTCTTACCCAAAGCAGCCATTTCTGCTGCCTCGAGCACTTGAAAAGCCAATGCCCTTGAAATAAATCTCGAATCGACTACATTCACTTTTGCGGAAGTCATTTGCGCAGCACTTTCTGCGGACCGAACCGTACCGCTCATCCCGCCGGTCATATGAATTGAAATCACTTCATACCCCTCGCCTCCAAGCTGGTCATATACTTTAAGAAATTCACCAGCAGGAGGCTGTGAGCTTTTTGGCAATTCAGGAGAAGCTTTCATTTTTTCGATAAATTCCTTTGGAGTGATATCCACTCTATCTAAATAGTTTTCTCCATTAATAGAAATTGATAAAGGCACTACGGTGATGCCCATTTTTTTAATTAAATCATCACTTAAATCACATGTCGAATCTGTCACAATTTTGATTTTAGTCATAAATTCACATCCCTATAAAAACACTATAATTATTATACATTTTCTTATTAAAAAAATAAAAATATTGATTGCTATTTCACATATTAACCGTGCTAACAAGATATTTTTGGTACCCTCTATAGTCATATTACACCTAAAGCTCTCACTGAATCGTACAATTTTATGAACTCTTTATCGGGAAATCATAAAGTGAAGCCAACGGAAAAAATTCAAAGAAAGAGAGTGCCTAGAAAAGAACAAAAGCGCCTATCAAGGCGCTTCAAAGGTAAACCATTATGCGTTATTTTTCAATTCGGCCGATTTAAATAACTGTTCGTAATCTGGCCATTTTATAGCTCTTTTTAAATATTCCTTAAATGAATAAAATTTCTTGGCGTTTCGTTCCTGATAGATCGATGTGATGAAAGTTTGCAAACGGACTTGGATCATAAAATAATAGGGGCTCTCTTCCTCCAATACAGGAATATCAACGACTTTAACCTTCTGTCCAACAACATTTTTGAACTCTAGGCTTTTGAATAGCAAAGTATCAATCCTCTTTTATACCCGTTTGATTATATTATACCCCAAATCACGGTCGAAATGTGTCTGTTTGTGCGGATAATAAAATTTTTTTACTGCCTTTCTGACTTACTTAAACCTATTGATAATGGGATGCAGTTAACCTGCTTCTTGTTTCAGGAGCTCAGCAAATTCGTGGCAGCATCATCCCAGAAAGCCTGGTCAGAAGCCTTTTTGATCCAAGTGGCGTCTCTAACAGTAGTCGCCCTCGTTCTATGCCGGTCACTTCCCCGATCACAACAGACTCTGCCCCCTCCGGAAATTCTTTTAATATATTCATTATGCTGATTTTCTCCTCATCAGAAACAATTAAGATAGCCTTACCCTCATTAGCTAAATACAATGGATCGAATCCAATCAGTTCACACATTCCATGCACCTGATCCTTTACAGGGATCGTTTCTTCTTTAATGACAATTTCAAGTGAAAAATCCTCAGCGATTTCTACTAGAGTAGTAGCAAGCCCGCCACGCGTTGGATCACGAACAATCCTTACGCCATTAGAATTTTCATATACTTTTGCAAGCATATGGTTTAACGATGCGCAGTCACTTTCTATTGGGACATGAATTCCCAGTTCGCCTCTTGAAGTGAGGACAGCAATTCCATGATCACCGATTGTTCCAGTAATAATGACAGCATCACCTTCTTTAAAATGGAGGCTATTGCCGCGTTTACTAGCCATAGCTCCTATGCCTGTGGTATTTATATATACACCGTCCGCACTTCCGCGTTCCACCACTTTTGTATCACCTGCGATAATTTTCACTCCCGCCTTACGTGCTTCTTCCGCCATATCTTCAGTGATTTTCTTAAGATCGGCAATGTGAAATCCCTCTTCAATCACAAAGGCGCATGTCAGGAATAAGGGAACTGCACCACTTACAGCCAGATCATTGACGGTACCTGCAACTGCAAGCTTCCCGATGGATCCGCCCGGGAAGAATAAAGGCTTTATCACAAACGAATCGGTCGTAACGGAAATATAGCTGCCAGGAAGCTCCAAAGTAGAAGCATCGTGCATCGACTCTGATTTATTCCCAAATGACTTTACAAAAACCTCGTTGATCAATCTATGGCTTAACTCACCGCCATCCCCATGAGCCAGGCTGATTACCTTTTCCATTATTAACTCTCCCTCATGTATTGATAATGAGCAGAGCAGCTTCCTTCAGCCGAAACCATACATGGACCAATCGGGTTCATAGGCTTGCATGCCTTGCCAAATAAGCTGCATTCATCTGGAGAGATCAACCCCCTGATCACTTCTCCGCACCTGCACTTCGTTTTTCTCGGTTCCCCTGTATTAACCTTGAATCTTTTTTTCGCATCGTATCTAGCAAATTCTTGTTTCAAGTCCAACCCGCTGCCGGGAATGATGCCAATACCGCGCCAAGCTTCATCACTAAATGTGAAATACTTGTGCATCCACTCCTGGGCAAGCAGGTTCCCTTCTTTAGTCACAATCGATCTGTGATCATTCACTATTTTCGCCTCATTGTCGATTGCGAGATCGATAAGTTTATAGATTCCACTCAGCAATTCAGCTGGCTCAAAACCCGTAATCACTCCCGATATTTTATACTCCTCCGCCAGATAGCTATAAGAATCTTCGCCTAACACGATTGATACATGTCCCGGCAGAAGAAAGCCGTCGAGCTGAATTTCCCCAAGATCAAGCAAATGACGGAGAATTGGTTCAACAAGCTTTGTTGTCATCCACATAGTGAAGTTTTCAAGTTTTTTTGATGCAGCCTCTTTAACAAGCAGTGAAAGGATCGGAATCGTAGTCTCAAAACCTACGCCTAAAAAAACAATTTCCTTATCTGGTTGTTGCTCAGCAATTTTTATTGCATCGATTGGCGAATACAATACACGGATATCCTTACCTGCTGTCTTGGCGGACAGTAGTGTTTGTTTTGAACCCGGCACCCTCATCATATCTCCAAAGGTGCAAATGATTCTGTCCTCTCCTTCTGCCAATGCAATCATGGCATCAATAGACTTCTGGTCTGTCACACAGACAGGGCAGCCAGGGCCTGAGATTAAATTGACTTTATCTGCTATTGCCTGTTTAACCCCTGACCTCGCAAGTGCCATTGTATGTGAACCGCATACTTCCATAAATGCCGGCTTTCTGCCGTGTATCCTGATAAATTCCCTCGCCTTTTCATTTACCGCTTCAGCCAGAGGCCTGCAAATGTCTGGACTAGAAGATTGCTTAAGGAGTTCTAACATCTATGAGATTCCTCCATTCCGCGACGCTTTGTCTTGCGTATTCCTCATCAATGATTGACATTGCCTGCCCCGCGTGTATGATGACATATTCACCAAGTTCAACTTCTGGAATAAAAATGATGCCCACCGTTGTAGTTGATCCCATTACATCAACTACCGCATTATATTCATTCTTTTCAATCACCCTTGCAGGAACTCCGACACACATGATCATTTCCCCTCCTTGCGGCCGCCACGATTAACTGCCCTAAACTCAAGCCTCCATCATTACATGGAATATTCCGATGTGAATACACCTCAAATCCCTTTCCTGCAAGTTCAGCCTTCAATCTAGTATGCAAATATTTGTTATGGAAACTCCCGCCTGATAAAACAACCTTCCTTGTGCCAGAACCTTGTATTAATTTCAGCTTTTCCATCCCGGAACTAATTGCTTGAATAATCGTTTCATGAAATCTCATGCATATCTCAACAACTGCTTTCCCATTTAGGGAATCACGAGAAATCTGTTTCAACATCAAGCTAAAGTCATATCTTAATAGCCCATTTACTTCTTTAATTTCATAAGGGTATACAGGGTCAAAGTCAGTACCAGTTGTGGCAATCTCTGAAAATTTTATTGCCGCTTCTCCGTCATATGTTGAATATGTGCAAACTCCGCATATTGCGCTAACTGCATCAAACAGCCTGCCGCACGTACCAGCCAGCGGACTATTTAGTTCATTTTCAATCATGGCCTTCAAAATTTGCAGCTCGAATTTTTTCTCAGGGAAAAGTTGTAAAGAAAGTTCTTCTCCCTCTAAGCCTAAAAGACTCATCAGCATGGCTGCTGCATTCCGCCATGGTTCTCTTATGGCTTTTTCTCCACCTGGCAAGGGCGTGTAAGCCAGGTGAGCCTGCCTCTCAAACTCTACTTCATTGCCATAAAGGATCTCGAACCCCCAGATATGTCCATCTGAACCATAGCCGGTACCATCGAGGATAATCCCCCAAGCATTTCCATCAAGATGATTTTCAGCCATGCAGCTGACCATATGAGCATGATGATGCTGAACCTCAATGATTTCTGTGAAAGGATAATCCTTTACTATTTCTCTCGTATTAAATCTCGGGTGCAGGTCGATAGCTGCAGTTATAAGAGGAATTTGCACCCAGCTCAATAAGTGGTTCAGTTCACATTTGTAATGGCTGATCGTTTCCATATTCTCCAGATTGCCTATGTGCGGGCCAACAAAGATTTGATTGTTCCTCCCAATAGTAAAAGCAGACTTTTGCTGTCCGCCAAAAGCAATGATTCCATTTACATTCGCTTTAGAACTCAAAGGGTCCGGCACATACCCTCTTGACCTCCGAAGAATATCTCGTTGCTCTCCTGATACCTGGATTACGGAATCATCAACTGGATGAAGAATCTCCCTGTTATGGGTTAAATAATAGTCAGCTATACCATTTAGGTAATTGATCGCTTGGTGATCTTTATATAAAATTGGCTGTCCAGAAGGATTGGCACTCGTCATGACTAAACAATTCAATTTGCTAAGCTTAAAAATGAGATGATGAAGCGGTGTATATGGCAGCATGACACCTATAGTAGACATTCCTGGTGCAATGCTTTCAGCTAAATAAAAAGAATGGCGTTTTCTTAATCCAACAATTGGAGCTTCGGGACTTACAAGACTATTTTTTTCTTCATCGTTGAACATCGCGATTGTCTTTACTGCATGCAGATCCCTAGCCATGACTGCAAGAGGTCTTGCAGGGCGCAATTTTCTTTTCCTTAACAATGCGACTGCTTCCTCATTGGCAGCATCGCAACAGAGGTGATAGCCCCCCAGACCCTTGATGGCAATAATCGCGCCTTGCTTTAATAGCTCGGCCGTTTTCCAAAGAGGATCTGCCAATTTCATTTCTCCCTCTGAGCTTAAAAGCTTTACTGAAGGTCCGCATTTTTCACATGCGAGAGGCTGGGCATGATGCCTTCTATTTATTGGATCCTCGTACTCTCTCTGGCAATCAGGGCACATTGGGAAGGATTTCATTGACGTATAAGGCCTGTCATAAGGAAGCTCGTTTATGATCGTATAACGAGGTCCGCAATGGGTACAATTAATGAACGGATATTGAAATCGTCTGTCATAAGGATTATCTAGCTCTTCAAGACATTCCTCACAGACAGCAGAATCCACTGGCAAAACCAGCAAGGAGGAACCAGAACGCTCACTGGGAATAATAGAAAATTCATCGTAGCCAGCTACAGTTGCCGGTTCAACGAATATTTTCTCGATTATGGAGAGTCTGGGAGATTTGACGTTCATGTCAGATAAAAAAGACTTTAGATCCGATTCCTCTCCCTCGATATGAATCTTCACACCATCCATATTATTCTGGACTGTCCCTTTTATCCGATGGTTTTTTGCTAGCTGAAAAACAAAAGGTCTGAATCCGACTCCCTGAACTCTGCCCCTGACTACTGCCTTCAATGCTGATAGCATGATTGATAAGCCTCTTCAATCCAGCTATACCATCGCTCGAGGCCTTCTTTTGTTCTTGCCGAAACAGGAATGATTTTCGAGTCTGGGTTTATCCCTTCCAGATCTCTCTCGGCCTCGTCGATTCTAAAATCGAGATAGGGAAGCAGATCTATTTTATTTAATAGAACCAACTCAGTCCTCCTGAACATCACTGGATATTTAGGGATCTTGTCATTGCCCTCAGGCACACTTAATACTGCAACCTTATGCTGCTGGCCTAGGTCATATCCAGATGGACATACAAGGTTTCCTACATTTTCAATAAATAATAGATTGGTATCCTCAAGATCGAACTCTGGAAGTGTTGCTGCAACCATCCTGGCATCAAGATGGCATCCTCCATGTGTATTGATTTGAACTGCTCTCGCACCAAGAGCCCTGATCCTGTCTGCATCTCTCTCAGTAGCAAGGTCCCCTTCGATAACGGCTATCCGATACTTATCAGATAATTGCCGGACCGTTTCTTCTAACAGAGTTGTTTTTCCTGCCCCTGGTGAACTCATTAAATTAATAACAAGCGTTTTAGTGGACATGAACAAATCCCGGTTATATTTAGCTGCGATATTGTTGTTTGTCAGAACGTCTGTCCGCAATGTAATCTTCAATACGATTCTCTCCCTTCGTAGGATAAAACTTGAAGGTTTTCTCCAGAAATAATTTTTCCAGAAGGCATGTCACAGTCTGGGCAAAAAGATATCCGATTGTCAGGAACGTACCTTTTCTGACAAACGACACATTCGGCCTCAGCCTTTTCAATCTCGATGATAAGCTGGGAACTATCTGTGAAAAAATGCTGGTTTTGTTCCTTGAATACCTCAAAGGCCATCATCAGAGCATCCGGCATTGCATTGCTTATTTCCCCTACGTTCAGTTCTACCTTTTCAATTATTATGATTCCATGTTTCACCGCATCTTCTTGGATCATCTGTAAAATGTCATTCATTAAAGCCATTTCATGCATGAAATCATCCCTCACATAGAACCTTCTGTTGTCGTTTGCCTGCAAGACGAATGGGCCTTACGTTTTAAGACATCTTCCTTAAATACTATGCCTGCTTCTCCCTCGAAATGTGAATGTTTCGTTCAATCTTCATTCGATTTGAAGGTATTTTGAGGCACAAAAAAAGCTGCCAGATTAAAATCTGACAGCTTGCTTTCTATATTTCTTCTTCCATGTCACCATATTGCTCCTGCGATTCATGTTCTTTCTTCAGTTTCCGTCTATAGACAACCTTAGAAAGGTTAATGCTGATTTCGTATAAAAGAAGGAGTGGAATCATCACGAGAAAGTCTGACATGAAATCTGGTGGAGAAATGACAATTGCAATAACGATAAGGACGAAATACGCATACTTTCGGATTTTTGTAAGCACATAAGGGTTGATTACCCCAAGTGATGTCAAAAACATAACGACGACAGGAAGTTCAAACAGAACACCAAATGGGATTGTCATGTTCATGATGAATTTAAAATACCGGTCGGCCGTAAAGTTCGTTACAAGCATATCCCCGCTTAATTCCACAAGGAAGTTTAAGACATTCGGAAAGATGACGAAATAACCGAATGCAAGACCGACTACGAACAAAACGAATAGTGCTGGAATGTAGGCTAGTGAAATTTTTCTCTCATTCGGCATGAGAGCTGGTTTTACAAACAGCCAAATTTGCAATGCCAAAACCGGTATTGTTCCAGCAATCGCAATAATGGTGGCCAGCATAAAGTAAATCCATATGATATCACTCGGACCTAAAACAATTAGTTTTACATCCAGGTCACGAACAAAGTAATGATAAATATCTTCTACGAAGTAAAAACCTAATCCAAAAAATACAATGAATGCTACCACCGAAATAATGAGCCGTTTTCGAAGCTCATCAAGATGATCTACAAGATTTAATTCTTTATCTTCCATACCAATCCCCTGCCAATTCCATTTGCTGCTTTTTAAAATTTCTTGAAGGAAGGCATAAATTACAAAAGGACTAGCTTTGTAAAATGCCTTAAGAAAAAAAGATGTAAGATAAAAACATCTTACACCTTATTTAGTGATTTTCGAAATTTCCTTCTTTTCATCTTCAAACTCTTCCATAACGTCACTTGTCAATTCACGAGTTGATTTCTTGAATTCGCGTAGAGTCTGGCCAAACGCACGGCCTATTTCAGGAAGCTTTTTTGGTCCAAAAATAATCAATGCTAAGACAAGGATTAAAATTAATCCTGGAACTCCGATGTTTGATAACATATCAACATCTCCTTTTCATATAGTAAATCTACTATGATTATAGTACTTTTACTCACCAGTTTGGCGGAAAGCCGTAAAAGTTCATAAGAAATTCACAAAGTATGCCAAAACCTAATGTTATTTGACAGTTCCTATTTTATATTATCTTTCCTTTATTATCTATTATTAATATTATACCAATAAATTAAACAGCTGATTGTCCTTGTTTAATTCCATGAATGCAAAGCCTTTTCTTTCCATACTGGCAATTAGCCTTGTGTAATCCTTCTTATCCTTCAGTTCGATGCCAACTAGGGCAGGACCGCTTTCTTTATTATTTTTCTTCGTGTATTCAAACCTTGTAATATCGTCTCCCGGGCTTAGAACGTCATCAAGGAATTCCCTTAAAGCACCTGCGCGCTGAGGGAAATTTACAATGAAATAATGAAGCAAGCCTTCATATAGCAGGGAGCGCTCCTTGATTTCCTGCATTCTGCTGATATCATTATTTCCTCCGCTTATAACACAGACAACTGTTTTCCCTTTGATTTGATCCTTTATCATGTCAAGAGCGGCAATAGGCAATGCTCCTGCTGGCTCTGTTACAATCGCATGTTCATTATACAATTCTAATATGGAAGTACATACCTTTCCTTCCGGAACCTGAACTAGCTTCTCGACATTTTCCCTGCAAATCTCATATGTTTTACTTCCGACACACTTAACAGCCGCTCCGTCAACGAAGGTATCAATGTGCTCTAGCGGAAAAACACTATTTTGATCAAAGGCTGCCCGCATTGAAGCAGCTCCGCCTGGTTCGACCCCGATCAACTGAGTAGAAGGGGATACACTTTTTATGTATGTGCTCAAGCCTGCCATTAATCCTCCGCCGCCAATGCTGGCAACGACAAAATCTACTGATGCCTGGCAGTCATTCAATAACTCGACTGCAACAGTCCCCTGTCCGGCAATAACTTTTTCATCATCAAAAGGGTGGATAAACTCTCTATTTTCTCTTTCTGCACAGATCCGTGCCTCCCGGTAAGAATCATCAAACGTATCACCCGTCAGGACGATGTCGACATACTCTCGACCGAACATTTCTACCTGGCTAACCTTTTGGCCTGGTGTTGTGGCGGGCATATAGATCTTCCCGTTGATTCCAAGCTGTCTGCAGGCGTATGCTACACCTTGAGCATGATTGCCCGCACTCGCGCAAACCACTCCATTTTGAAGTCCAGCTTCCCATAAAAGTTTCATGGCATAATAAGCGCCACGTAATTTAAAAGACCTCACATGCTGCAAATCTTCGCGTTTCAAATATATATCTGCTTCGTATTTTTCAGAAAGCCTCTGGTTCAATTGTAACGGTGTATGGGCAACAATGTCTTTAAGATGCCTATAGGCTATTAGAATATCCTCAACATTCACCCATTTTTTCTTTATAGTTTCTTGTTCCATATTGTCACCCTCACTTTACCAAAAATATTAATTTGTCCATTATAACATGTTTTTTGAAATTCAAAGTGAATTTTTAAAATATTTAAAATCTTATCCTATCTGATTGAATAGAATGGTAGTAAACGAACAAATAATAAGGAAAATTTGTTGGAGGGAATAATGAATGGAATTTTCATTGAACAGTTATGATGGGGCTCTGCCTGTAGAAGTAACGGTGGATGAGGACAATGGGAGGTACATGATTCGCAAAAGTGACACGAGCGGTGAATTCTTCAACAGTCCAGTGGAAATGGTAAAATGGATTCGCGCAAATTTTCGTCCTGATGATTTTTGCATCCCAGCCGAATTTACACAGATGATGGATAGCCTTGCTCAATTCGAATAATTGATCAATGAATTTCATCCAGCCGGATTTCCTTGTACTTAATTAGCTTGCTGAAAACCCCTGCATTTTTTGCAGGGGTTTTTACTGTGAAAGTCATGATGCAATCCGCTTTACCTTCCTGGAGTCGAGAATGATATCTCGAACAACTCCAGCAAGTTCGACTAACTCTTTATCTTTATATTCATGGCTGTATATTGGACGGCAAATGGTGACTGTAATTTTCGCTGGTTTAATCAGCCTGCCATTCTTCTCAAAAACATCCGCTGTTCCCTCAATCGAAATAGGGACAATCGGAACACCAGAATCCTTCGCGAGCCTGAAGCCGCCTGCCTTGAAAAGTCCAATGGGACCACCCTTGCTTCTTGTTCCTTCTGGAAAAATGACAAGAGAATGTCTATTTTTCAATAATTCTACTCCAGACAAAATGGACCCTGCTGCTTTTTCGCGGTTCTTTCGGTCTATAAAAACGCAGTGAATAGCTTCCATCCATGAAGAAAGAATAGGTACCTTCTTAACTTCTACTTTTGAAATAAAGCCAAAAGGCTTATCAATACAGTAAATCAGGACGGGTATATCAAAATCCCCCTCATGATTGCTTGCAAAAAGGACAGGACCATCCGGAATATAGTGGCTCCCTTTTACCTTTACTTCAGAACCAGTTAATGCCAGGAATGTTTTAGACCAACTTTTGGGTGTTTCATGAATAAGAAGATTTCTTTGTTCAAGCGGCATATCTGCCGGTAACTTTTTTATTCGTGAAAGCTTGGGTATACTGCAGACGAGATAGCCGCCCATATACAAAAAACACGCAATTAATCGAAGCATTATTTCCTCCTAAGGTTTTTCTGTAGACATTATAATGGATTTAAGCAGCTAAAACTATATGAATCAGAAAATACTTCATAAAAAAACAGCCCATATTGCAAGGGCTGCTCATCGATTATTTTCGCTTATAGATCAAGAACTCATAGTCATATGGATTTTTATTATCTTTTAAACCTTTTTCCCTGGTTTCCAGCTGCCATTTATCGATGTCAAAAACAGGGAAATATGTATCTCCTTCAAACTGCTCATGGATCATAGTGAGATACAGCCTGTCCGCTCTAGGCATGACTTCCTTGAAAATTTCCGCACCGCCAATGACAAAAACCTCGTCATCCTTTTGTCCTGCATATTCAAAGAACTCATCGATTGAGTTCTTTATTACGCAGCCCTCAGGACGGAACGACCCATCCCTTGTTATGACGATATTTTCTCTTCCCGGAAGTGGCTTTCCGATTGAATCATACGTTTTCCTGCCCATAGCGATTGGGTGTCCCATCGTTACTCGCTTAAAAAACTTAAGATCCTCAGGAAGTCTCCATGGAAGCTCATTATGAAGTCCGATTACGCGGTTTTCATCCATTGCCCAAATAAGAGAAATCATACACTTACAGCCCCTTTAATATGTGGATGTGCTTCATAATTGACCAGCTCAAAATCTTCAAATTTAAAATCAAAGATTGATTGTACTTCAGGGTTGATTTTCATCTGTGGCAATGGTTTAGGCTCGCGTGTAAGCTGAAGCTTAACCTGCTCTAAATGATTTGTGTAAATATGAGTATCCCCGAATGTGTGGATGAATTCACCTGGTTCAAGGTTGCAAACCTGTGCAATCATCATGGTAAGCAGAGCATAGGAAGCTATATTGAATGGAACTCCTAAGAATACATCAGCCGACCTCTGATATAGCTGGCAGGAAAGCTTACCATCGGCAACATAGAACTGGAACATGCAGTGGCAGGGTGGCAAAGCCATTTTATTAATTTCGGCCACATTCCAGGCATTGACGATCATCCTCCTGGAATCTGGATTTGTTTTGATTGTATCAATCAATTCTGATATCTGGTCAACCGTCTCCCCATCTGCACCTGCCCATGATCGCCACTGATGGCCATATACAGGTCCAAGATTCCCGTTTTCATCAGCCCATTCATTCCAAATGCGGACACCATTGTCCTGGAGGTATTTAACATTCGTATCCCCGTCAAGAAACCAAAGAAGCTCATGGATAATAGATTTTACATGAAGTTTTTTTGTGGTAAGCAAAGGAAATCCATCCTGGAGATTAAACCGCATCTGATAACCAAAGGTGCTGATCGTACCGGTACCTGTCCGATCCTCTTTATTTACACCGGTTTTCAATACATGTTCACATAGTTCTAAATACTGTTTCATGAATTACCCTGCCTTTCAGACAACCATTTATTCCTTCTATTTTAGCAAATGGCTGTGTTAAAGGACAATGTTGAATTTTAAACACCTGTTGATTGTAGCGGAGCGCACTCGACTCCTGCGGGATTAGCGGCCAAGGTGAGACCCCGCAGGAGCAAAGCGACGAGGAGTCTCACCTGACGCCCCGCGGAAAGCGAGTGCCTGGAGCGGAAATCAACAGACTATTTTAACACAGCCCAGCAAATAAATTAATTCGAGTCGAAATCCACTCACTTAAAACAAAATATTTTTTATACGTTACTCAGAGGAGATTAAGCTTGTAATTGCGAAAAGCTGCATGAGGGATATCATACAGCTTTTAATTAAGACTTTTAATATATTGATAGGTTTGGGGTGCGGCCTGCTGTAAAAGCCGGGTTGGCATGCCGCCAATGTAAAACATCGCAAAGCTTTCTGCAAAATATTCTTCCGGATATTCCAGAAAATACGCACGCCCAGGAAACAATAGGCGGCTTTCATGTCGCCAAATCTTTAAAAATTGCTCTTTCTCCCTTATTCCTCCATAAACATGGCGGTCAAGCGAATGAGCCAATTCATGCAATTCCAGATTGACAGAGCTGTGTCCCTTACCCTTATCGCTGCTGCCAATTTTCACAAGCACGGTCCTTGATCCGCCAATCCCTGGTACTTGGTCCCAAGTCCGATTAGTTGTGTAGCCTCTGGGAATGACACCTTTCAAATGCCGAGCTGAAGGATTATCCGTCAAATTCCCTTCAAATAATTTGACTCTAATATTATGATTAACAGCTCTTTTCAGCATTGAATCAGGAAGCATCGCAATTCGGTTAATAATGCCAGCAGCCTCTTTCTGGTCAAAATCTTCTTCAGGCAGGACAATCATCTGTCCTATGAGACTCACAGATTCCCTATCTATTAAATTATATAAAATGGAATGTTTCGGGAAATCATTGAGAAAAATGCCATCCATATTTGCATTTGAGCTTCCGAGCAGAGTAAAGGAAAGTATGATAACAATGAAAACCTGTGCTATTTTACGCATTGATTATCTCCCTTCCTGAGGTGTAATCCAGAGAAGTAAATTAGAACCTGATCATCGAAAATCCGAGGTAGTAAACTATTAAAATTATAACATATGGGGGGTTGTCTGTTGGCTGAGAATTTTAGGAAGGGAGCTGGTACGAAGGAATTCCATGAAATGACTTGCCCGCAAATAAAATAAACCCCATTCAATTAAGAAGGGGGTTTGTCTATCATTTAAACATCAAGCCCAAAATTTCGGCAAAGTTCAGCTAGTCCACCTGAAAAGCCGCTGCCGATTGCATTGAATTTCCACTCGCTGCCGTGGCGGTATAATTCGCAAATGACAACCGCTGTTTCAACTGAGAAATCTTCACCAAGATCAAATCTCAGAATTTCCTGCCCATTTTCTTCATTTACCACTCTGGCAAATGCGTTTGAGACCTGGCCAAAGTTTTGCCTTCTTTGTTCGGCATCATGGATTGTGACTGCAATGGCAATCCTGTGGACATAAGATGGTACTTTGGAGAAGTCGATCATGATTTGCTCATCGTCCCCGTCGCCTTCACCTGTCCGGTTGTCACCAGTATGCTCGACACCCTCGCTCGGATGCTGAAGCTGATTATAAAAAATGAAATCGGAATCCTGCTTGCACTTTCCATTTTCATCTGCTAAAAAAGCGGAGGCATCAAGATCAAAGCTGCTGCCGCCGGTATAGCGATTTGTATCCCACCCCAAGCCGACAATCACACGCGTCAGCCCGGGGTTCGTTTTTGTCAGATCAATCCGTTGACCTTTTGACAGGTTGATTCCCATTCCATTCACCTCAATTTAGTAGCGAAATTTTTTTCATTAAACAAAAATATTAAGTATAAGAACGAACTACTTCGCTTAAGCCCGAAGCATTTGTTCCAGTGCCGACAGCACCGAATTTCCACTCATTGCCGTGACGATAAATTTCACCGACAATCAAACTTGTCTTGCCGCTGTAGTCGTCAGTTAAGTTGTACTTAATTAATTCCTGATTGCTATTCGGATTTACGACCCTGATAAAAGCATTGCGGATCATTCCAAAATGCTGCTTACGCTTTACAGCATCATAAATATTTACGACAAATACTAATTTTTCCACATGGCCTGGAACCTTATTAAGTTCGATGGAAACCTGCTCGTCATCTCCATCCCCATCTCCAGTCAAGTTATCACCAGAGTGAGTGACGCTGCCGTCCTTGCTTTTGAGATTACCGAAGTAGATTACATCGTTATTATTTTGCAATTTATCGTTTGCACCAAGCATGATGACAGATGCGTCACAGTCAACATTCGCTCCGCTGCCTCCGCCACCGAATAGGCCGCCGAACAGACCTCCGCCTCCGCCGCTCTTTTGGACAGGATCCCAGCCTAGACCAACCATAATTTTAGAAAGTCCCGGATTTCCTTTTGTTAAATCAACGCGCTGACCTTTTTGTAAATTAATAGCCATTACCTTCACCTCTTGTAAGTATTTTTGTGGATTTATTTATCAGGCCTTTTCCGTTTTTTACTTTTAAAAGCGATTACGGAAAGAGCCAATAAAAATGAGCAGTGTATCCTTATTGCTGCTTCATTTTTTTAAAATTTTCCTGGAGCTGCATCAAGCGTTTTGTACCTTCTTCTCTGAGGCGCTTGTTTTCTTCCTCTATGGACTTTGTTTCTTGCATGCCCTTCATGATGATATTCCAGCTTTCTTCAATTGTTTCAATTTTAATGCTCGGAGCACCAGAAAGACGGGCAATATCAACACTTTGGCTAGAGATATTCTGTGCGTTCCTAACAAGCATCTCATTAGTACGGCGGTCAAGCTCATTCATGGAATCCGCCACAAGCTTCTGCCTTTTGGCAGCGACAGCCTGTATCAAGCCATTCTTGAAAATAGGAATCGTTGTAACGAAGGCTGAATTAATTTTCCCTATCAGCTTTGTGTTTCCTCGCTGCAATAGCCTGATTTGCGGTGCTGTCTGCAAGGCCACCATTTTAGCCATTTCTAGATCATAAATTCTCTGTTCAAGCAGCTCAACTGCATTGCGAAGAGTATCAAGCTGCATGGATGCCATCTGGTCACCTGCCGCGGCCTTTGCTTCAAGCTGCGGAAGTTCGTTGGATTTCAGTTCGTTGAGCTTAAGTTCGCCAGCCACAACATATTTTTCAAGCGTCATATAAAATTGATAGTTTTGATCGTACATACGTTCAAGCATGTTTGTTGATTCGACCATCTCACTCTGGTATTTGGAGATTTCAACATAAACATTATCAATCTCCTTGCCCATTGTCTGGTACTTGCCAAAAAGCTTTTCAACAAGCTTCTCGCTTTTTTTGAACAGCTTGCCAAACAAGCCCCCAGATGTCTTCTCAAAATCCTTCTTATCGAAGCGATCCATGATTTTGCCAAGCTGCTTCAAAAGTTCTCCAGAATCTTCTACCTTAGTCGTCCGCATATTGCCCAAGATCTGGTCAGAAAATCTGGAAATTTCAACTGCTGGCTCTTTTCCAAACTCGAGGATTTGAATCTGGTCACGCTCATCGATGCTGCGTGCAAGATTCTGTACCTCTGGCTCGTTCCGGAGGGCAAGCTTTAAATCCGATACCGTTGCTTCGGATAATCTATCGTCAGGATTTGCAGTTGCAAGGCTGATATCTTGATTCTGTGTTTGGTTCATCAAGTCAATCTCCCCTTAAATTTTTTAATATTCCTTGAAAAAGAACTTTCTTAATGATCGATGGTTCTTTGAATTCCTGTTCAAAAACCACATCCTCGAGCCAATGGGAATCGAAAGCACTTGCATCGATAAAATTCTCGATATCATTATGTCCAGGAGGATTGTATATGACAAGGTCAACGCCAAATTGATTCATCAATAACAGAAGTGCGGCATCAGATCTTGTCATCGTCCCATTAAGTTCATTGTTGTATAAAATCAGCTTTGGAATGTCCTGGGAATAATCAAACTTTTGCAGCATCTTTAAAATATTTTCCGGCACCTGCATAGCCTGGGTGAAAAGATAAATTCTTAACTCCTCTTCATTTTCATGATGCTGAGGCTTTATTTTAGGACTAGCACACAGGTTTCTGATGGCAGCTGCCAGACCCTTTTGGAGTCCCGTTGGCAAGTGATTATACTTCCAATAGTGAGTGCGAGCCATTTTATCAGGATCAAGCAGTCCGTCAATGCCTAATGCATTTCGATAGTGAAAGCGGAAATCACTGTTAGCCCCTGATGAGAAAGGAAAGCTCTTGATCAGCGTAGCATTCTCAAATCCCATCAATGTGTGAAGCCGGTCCCAGTATTCCCGGCGGTTCCTGCTGACGCCATTTATTTTTGAAAAGACGGCAGGTATCTTGACGGTTCCATTCTTCGCTTCAAAATTCGGCCGTATCATTGCTTTTTCCCTGGCAAGCAAAAACAGTTCATCATAGGTTGTCTTTAGAGTTACGGAAGATGGCTCATAGTCTCTTAGCTGCCACGGTTTATAAAGTCCCGAGCCCTCATGGTTCAATATGTTCTCGATTTCTCGTGATGCCCTGTAAGCAACCGTTGCCGTTCGCTTTCTCTTTTCAGCTGGAAAGGGCTCAGGAGCCTTCTTTTCAGGAAAAGCATGAACAAAAGATTGCTCTTTTTGAGGATCTGCAAGTGAAAACACATCATTACCCTCTGGGGTGAAAGAAACAATATCACAGCCAATTTTCATTAGGAAATAAAGGAAGTACTGATGGCTTTTGTTGAAATTGCCATACCACAGGAAGCCTGGCATGTTGTTCTCAGGATTTGCATTCTTCAAAGGTGCCTCTAGATGATTGAACGACCACTTAATGACATCAACTAGTACTCTTCGTAGCTCTGAGCTCTTCAATCCGCCTTCCTCGGTGCGGGCAAACAATTCAATCATACCGATTGTTGCTTCCCGGATTTTCCTGTGAATAAGCGAATTGCTCGAAGATATAATCAATTTTTCACCATCCAGGAAGGCGACAAACCGATTAATAGAAAGATTCTGTTCTTTATTGATATTAATAATTTTTTGGATTGACTGGAAATGTGCGTTATCAATTGTTTTATCAAGTGAATCTTCACTTAATAAGATAAGGGCATGGTTTTGCACATACTCAAACAGCTGGTTGTAATACTCATCTTCATCAAGAGGTATGCCAATGAACCTTGCAAGGACTTGGCCGATGTGCAAGGCTGTCCCCTCTTTCCTGAAAAGCGGGCGCTCACTTGCCTCTTTCTCGACAAGGCTTAACCAATTGTCATATGTAACAGGTAAGGTATGTATTTGTAATTGGTTGATTGATGGATACATAAAATCACTTCCTACTAAGAGAGAAAGTCAAATTTCCCATTTAAAAACATTGGCCTCTTTTGTTCCCCATTGTTATCCGTCTGTTAGAGAACAACTTATACGAGTAACAGCCTTTATTTACCATCATAACATACATAAAGCTTAGTTTTCCCGTTTTGTATTAGCTAGTACGGATGAAATCGTCTAAAAGTTTCATAAAATCGCAGAATTACTGATTTTTCACCTTTATTCTTGTCCATGCATATAGTTGAGTACCACGAACAGGAAGGTGGACTTCACATGCGTTTCTTATATAAAAGGCCTCCCGCTGAAGAGCTGCACATTGAAATTCGGGATGTCCGGCAGGCAATGTGCTCCGGAGGCCTCGTTCTTTTTGACTTGCTCTTCTATTCACTCATATTTGCTCTTTTAATCATGCCGGTGAATGTAGGTTTTGTTCATTTTGGCACCGTGTTTTTATTCATGTACGGCTCTTTTGCCTGTCTGTTTTTTATAGTCCGGAAGGCAATGAATAAGCTCAGCATTTTTAAACATTACCGTTGATTATGACTCGTATTTTTTTCAGTATTTCCTCTCCAGCTAACGCCCCTCGCTGTTCTGTATCAATATAAGTCAACAATCCATTGTCATTGGCGAGTTCGCCATGAGCAGGGATAAAACTATGGTCACATTTTACCAGGAGGTCTTCATCCAAAAGCGAGTCCCCAGCACCAATCAATGTGCTTATCCCTTCCCTCTCTTTTACAAAGGATACTGCTTCGCCTTTGCTGATTGGGTTAGGCATAAAATAAAGTTTCCTCCCCTGGTAGGAAACTTTCCAGCCATATGCAGAGGCCGCTCTCTTAAATTCTCGGATTTGATGAGGTTCAAGTTTTTCCTCGAGAAGATAATATAGGAAAAGGCCCTCTGCAGATTTTAGTTCACCATTGACATGGAAAATATCCTTATTAAGTATTTCCTTTAATTCTTCAATAGAGGCACTTTCCTGTTTCAATCTCTCAGAAATTCCTGCGCGCCAATCTGGAAGTGGATTTCCTTCATACAAGATTTCGGCGCCATTAAATGTGATTGCATACTTTACAGGAATATGCTCCTCAAAAATAAAAATTCGTTTAAACTGATTCGTCGTCCTGGTCGTTACTGGCACAAGCAATAGTTCCTTCGAAATTTCTTCGAGCTCCTCAAACGCTTTCTGTGTCATGAAGGCAATAGACTTGCCTTCCTTTTTTTCGACCGCACGCAGTTGTCCATCAATAGAGGGACCTAAATCCTCGAGTGCCTTCCTTGAATAAATAATGGTCCTGTCCAGGTCGGTTGCAAACATCATGATGCCTTACCCCTTTAACTGCTTAATTAGGCCGCAGCAGGCATAATCCATATTTGGATAGTGCACGAGCTCAACCTTTTTCTTTTTTGCCAGCAATAATATATGCTTGATATCAGGAATGTTAAAATCCTTAATGAGGATTTTCCAGGGAACCCTCCTCAAAAGCACTCTTGTCGTTTCCCCAACCCCAGGCTTGATTAGGTTAATATTTTCAATCCCATACTCACAGGCTATTTTATTTACAATCTCTAACCCTGTAAAATTTGCCTTTTTCCGATTCTCCACTGCCCTGGACGCTCCTTCTTCCGCAAGAAGGAATATGGAGGGAAACTCTTGATTGATTGCTTCAAGAAAATCCTTTGAGACATCAATATCTTCGAATTCTTTGTAGTATTTTGCTCCATGAAAATCGTCAGGCTTTATGAACTCCTCATTCAGCACTGTCCTGCTGATCAGGCCTGAGACAGTGGAATTCAGGCATGCGCTGGGCAGCAGGAAATCCTCTCTAGTCCCGTACATGGTTGAGCAGCATCCTGGATCTGCAAGAACAGCGATATTGGCGTCAAGAACAACCCCGTATTTATCATTAAAGTCCTTACAAGATTTTTGCAGTTCACGTGAAATAGCTCCTTTTCCCGTCCACCCATCGACAAACTGGATATCCTTACCGTGATGCTTCGCCAAGATATAGCGGAGTGCATTTTCATCCACTCCTTTGCCCCTGATTATTGAAATGCTGAAATGAGGGAGGATTGCTCCATATTTATCCTCAATATACCTTTTTATCAATGCGCCCATAGGAGTGCCTGCACGCGCCAATGATACGAGAATAGTATTCTTTCCCTTGGTATGATAAATTTGCTCAGCCACTATACCGGTATATAATGCAACTTTCTCTTTATGTGATTCAAGCAGGCTCCAGAAAAGGTCCATATATTCCTCGCCTGGCTTCTCTTCAATTGGAAGCGATTCACTGTAATGGTACCCAGCTTGAATTTGTTTCTCTCTGACCTCTGAGGAACCTTCCAAGTTAATGCCAGATAGGTCCTTTAGAAGAAAGGTGACATCTTCTTTTTCATAGGAACCGCACAAAATATCATCCATTATTTTTTCACCTTCCTGCTGTGAAAGAATACGATATTAATCGTTTGGATACCCGTTTTTTGAAACTCCTTCAGCATAGGTTCCAGCCATTCATCCGGAACCTCTCTTTCAAAGAAAATAAACACTTCATCGTACTGGAAGGGAGCGACATTATACAAGTAATGCTGAATCTCTAAATCTTCCGGATTGGGGAATGCCATGCCGTACCTAGCCCCATAGCCTTCCTTGTTCACGATATGGATCGGGCTTCTGGTTGTTGACTGGTAGCTTACATTCCCACACATCAGTGCAGCCGTTTTCATCGGAACGTACATAAATTCTCCTGTGCCTACACACAATACCCTTTTTCCTTGTGACATTGCGGAAAGCTTTGCTGCAACATCCAGAATTATTACATCAAGTAAATCTCTTGCTGTTTCATCCATTCCAAATCTTCCGCTGGATGCAGCATATGGGATCTCTTTAAGTTTGCCCCCGTAAAAACTGGAGCTTGGAATAGGACTTATTTGATCGACATAAAGCTTTTTCACCCTGGGTTCGGGTAAGCCGAATGCTTGCTCTTCTGCATACAGTTCCGATTCTGGTGAATGACCGGATACGGTAAACTTCCCTCTTAATAGACTTACACAGTTGATCTTAATTTCTAGTTCATCTTCGAGTTTTTCAAATTTTTGCACATCCATGTCAGAACGCCAGTCAAGAATAGAAACAACTGAGTATACGTCACGAGGAAACTCCGCATGGATGGAGCGGATAATATTAATTGCCGTCTTCCCTGTGGACATCTCATCATCTACAAGGACGATTTCCCTTCCGTTATCCAATAGATTCGTTGAAATATAGCAGCGGTGGGAAGTAGCGTGTGAATGCTCTTCTTCGAACGTTATAACTGGATCTTCGTTCGAGATCATCTCCCTGGTTGTGTGAAAATAATCCGCCTTCTTGAATGCTGAAAAGAATGCTTGTCCAAGGGCAGTCGCTGTTTCCGCAAACCCAATGATTACAGGTGACATATCCGAAGGTATGAATGCTTCTGGCACATTAGGATTCTCCTCTGTAAATTTTGCCTGAAGGTTGAATTCCTTGCCTAATTCCATACCTGCCGTCTTGGCTGCATATTGGGCTGCCAGGAGCGAGCCAGTTAGCAATCCCTTAGAAGGGATAATCGGCAAATGTTTTCCTAAGATTTTGCTCACGAACAAGAAGGAACGTTTTTTATTCCGCCGTGCAGCCATGATAAATAGTTCCTCTAACGGGAGGCTATACGGATTTTCATTAATTTCTAATTCAATCGAAAGGTTTTCAAGAATTTGATATGCATATTTCTTGTTTGAGTAAATCGATGTTTGTGATTCCATCTTGAAGCACCCCATATACCTGTGATTTCCGCAAAATCTTTTGTGCCCAGTAGTAGTGCGGTTTTATTTCATTCATTTTATTGGCAAAGGCACTTTTCCTTACGCCATTATGGTTCTCTGCTTCATCTACAATATTTTTTGCGTCAATATATTCTTCGTAGCTGACAGCATTCAATGCATGTACTGTTTTAATGTGGCTCGGATGGATAATCGTTTTCCCAGTCAATCCATTTGCTATGTCCATCAAAATTTCTTGGATCAATCCATCCATATGCCGGTCGATCAATTCCGCTCGCCATTTCAACCCATCTTGCCCGAATGCAGTTTTAAATGGAGTCTGCCTCAACTGGGGTTTTAAAATTCTTTGTGTGGAAGAAAAATACTCCCAAACTGGACCAGAAACAACATATGGACTGTCATAACGGAGGAACACATTCACGATATCAGAAATACAATCACGGATTACTCCTATATCCCATACAGTCGTGTCGGCATTTCTTCTAATTCCATATAATCCGCTGAAATCCGTGGCACCAATCCTGACATTCAAAATTAACTCCCGGTAGTCGTCCACAACAGCTTTGATGGCGAGCAATTCTTCCAGCCTCGTCTCTTTTTCTATGATTCTTTTTGTTTCCAAGATGGGCAAAGCATATAATGGTGATCCATCAGTATTTAAGTCGTTAATAAACTTTAAAATCCCCTTGCCTGAAGCAGGTTCGAATTTAGGTATGACGATTCCAGTGAGCACATTTAATGCATCACCTGCTAATTCTGCTAGATGTTGAAGTTGTTCCTGACTGCGGATCCTGACAAAAATTAACGGCAGCTCATCTTCTGATAAAAAATCTTTGTCAAGCGCTTCTTTAAGGTGCTTCAATTCCGCCACCAATTGCAATTCTGCCTTATCCACTTCATGGTCGGCGATTGAATCTTCAAGACAAATCACCATCGATGCCAGACCATCATGCTTCTTTACCAGCAATTCCTGATGAATATTTTCTCTGGTAGCAGGCATGTAAAGAGTCGCTCCAAGGGCAAAAGCTAAAACTTCACGATCTGTATATTTATTAAATTTGGCTGGTTTGATGAAAAACAAGCTTTCCAATTCTTTTTCATATAAATTTGAAAATAATTTCACGGAAAAATTCCCCTTTTTGGGCGTTATAGATAAAAAGAAAGGGAGCAGACCTAAGTCAGTTCCCTAAAAAGTAATATTTTTTATTGTACGTTTTTCTGCTGCTCATTTTCTTCAGCTTTTTTCTTATTCATATAGTGGACAACGAATGTTGCTCCAAATGTTACAAGCAAAAGGATGAAGAAGTAAATGTGATCAATATGGAATCCAAAAACGCCAGCAAACATTTTTGCAGCGATGATCAGGATTAAGATGTAAGCAGTCGTTTCCAGCTCCGGCACGCGTTCAATCAATTTCAAGAATACACCGGCAACTCCACGCATCATCAATACGCCAAGCATACCGCCGAGTAATAACACCCAAACTTCCTGGCTGATACCAAATGCGGCTAGAACACTGTCTACAGAGAAAGCAATATCCATTATTTCAACAGCTGCGACCGTACCCCAGAATGTGCCGAATAGACGGATCAGCAGCCCGCCCTGCTTAACACCTTCAACTTCTTCGATATCTGGCTCTTCGCCTTTTTTCTTATCCATGAAGTATTTAATTGACAGCCAGGCAAGATAGCCGGCTCCAATAACTTTTACCCACCAGAATTCGATCAAATAAACACCAATGCCGATTGCGATAAAACGGAAAGCATAGGCTCCAAGCAAACCGTAGAACAATGCTTTCTTTCGCTGTTTCTCCGGTAAGTGCTTAACCATTACAGCCAAAACAAGCGCATTGTCCGCCGACAATAGACCTTCCAGGATCACCAGCGTACCAATCAATCCCCAGCTAACCGGATCCGTTAAAACTCGAACCCACATATCCCATTCAAAAAACTGGGCATAAGTATCTATAAATCCTTGTAATATTTCAGGCATTCTTGTAGTTCCTCCCACTATGTTGAATATATTCTCTATAGAAAGACCCGGCATCAACCGGGCCTTTCATAATCTCACTTATATAATTTTACCCTACTTGCAGTCCAAAGTCTGTAGCAAGTGCTGCCAATCCACCTTGGTAACCGCTGCCGATTGCGCTGAATTTCCATTCGTTGTTATGGCGGTAAAGCTCTCCGACAACGATTGCTGTTTCGATCGAGAAATCTTCTCCAAGATCATAGCGGATTATTTCTTCATTCGAACCAGCGTTCAAGATTCTTACATATGAATTAGACACTTGACCAAAGTTCTGGCGGCGCGCTTCGCCATCATGGATTGTGATGGTAAATGCAATGCGTTGAACTTGTGCAGGAACTGCTCCAAGATCCACGGTGATTTGTTCATCATCACCATCCCCGGCTCCGGTACGGTTGTCTCCTGTATGTACCACAGAACCATTTCCGCCTGTCGTATTGTTGTAAAATACGAAGTCGGCTTCAGAAGTTACTTTGCCGTTATCTCCCAAAAGGAAAACTGACGTGTCAAGGTCAAAATCATTGCCGCCATCATATTTATTTACATCCCATCCGAGGCCGACTACTACCTTTGTCATACCAGGGTTTGTTTTAGTTAAATCTACCTTCTGGCCTTTTGATAAACTGATTGCCATTTTTTCTACCTCCAAAAATTTATTTCGTTAGTGTTTTACGTTTAAATTATAAGAAAGGTTTCATTTTGCTATAAATATTTTTTCACAAATCCTTCTTAAATTCAAATATATCAACTTTTCCATTTAGGCGGTGTGTTTTTAGCCCAGAAAATGGTTCCCAGTTCGTAATGCGTCTGGAAACTATCATGATAAGTATGGTAATGGAAGTTAAACCAGAAACCCTCTTTTGGCGGCTGGTCTCGCCTTACGTGGAAACGGATGATGTCTTTGCCATTGTCACCAATGATGTGAAAAATCTTCTCTGATTCCCCTCCGCCTGGCATCTCGGTGATTCGAAGAGAATTTAACTTTTCTCCAGGATACTGGACAGCTACCATTTCAATCGCCTTTTCAATTTTGGGCAGGATCGTTTGCCGGAACTCGTCCTCAATTACTGGTCCGATCTTATTACCGAATTTCTGAAACGATTGCATTTCAGCTTCCTTCATTGCCCTGCCTATAAATTTATCCCTTTCGGCCTCCTCATCGAGCGGAGACTCCAGAGTTCCATAATATGAAGTCTCAGCAGATGCGGATTTTTCCGCCCGGTCAGTCGTTGTAGTCAGGAATCCATTCGCCTGGGCAGGAGAAACCATCCCAAAGGTAAAGATGGAAATCAGGACGACTAGCGATTTGCGAAGCCATGCTGGCATTTGGATCACTTCCTTTATGTATTAGAAATTTGATTATTAGTTAAACTATTAACGCTCTTTTCATTTAAATTACTTCTATTTAATGTTCTTATAACAACATTACCGAAAAGAGAAAAAAATATTTGTAGCATTATTATAACTTGTTTATACGTAAAATTGGGTAAAGGGTTTCAAATTTTTCAAAAATGGTTAAAAGGAAATATTAGGGCAGTATTTTATTCGTTTGCTTAGAAGGAGGTTAAATCTATGGAGTGGGGTATTGTTGCAATAAGTTTCTTTATGCTTGCCTATTTTGTATATTTATCAATCGCAGATTAATAAAGTAAGGTCATAAAAAAGAATGAGGGAATTTCCTCATTCTTTTTCGATCACTCCAAAATGGAATTTAGCTGATTTCCGGCGGTGTACTTTAAAGCCAAATTCATCAAACCTTGTGCTACGAAAGTGATCCTTTAGAATGACACGCTGTTTCGCTACTCGAAGGGCATGATCCATCGTCTGTTTGGAAAGCCCCTCATAAACGGCAAAGTGGCTTAATCCTCTGATTCCGTCTGATTCAAGGATCGATTCATCAAACATCGGATCAAAATAAACACAGTCAAAGCTGTCATCATCCATACTTTTCAAAAAATCAAGAGAATACCCATTTACCACTTTGATGTTTCCCATCGCCTGATTAATAGCTTCGTACCCGGAATCCCAGCTTTTCAAGCCAGTCTTAACAAGATAAGATAGTTCCGGCCGGGCTTCTACTCCCGTTACAAAACCTCTCGTTCCAACTGCATAACTGGCTACAATGCTGTCTGACCCAAGACCAAGTGTACAGTCGAGAAAGCTCATTCCTGCTGCTAATTTCCCACCCTCAACGAGAGGGTCGTTTTCACCATTCATCAGCCTTTTAATCCGAAACATAGCAGAATTCGGGTGAAAAAAGAATGGCTCTTTTTCTCCAAACGGGTAAAGTTCCAGGCGTTCTTTCCCAACAACAAGGCAATTATCAAAGAGCTTTTCTTGTATTGCCATGATAGACCTTTTCTTTCTGGGAACAAATTCTGCATTTAATTCACCAGCAATTTCCCGGGCCAGTGCGGTCATTTCTTCGGTAGTCCTGCCCGCTGTTGTCACAAACACACTTAACACCTCAAATCATATTACAAACACTTAAATACGCAGCCGAAAAGAAAAAGGACGTCAGATGACATCCTTTCAGAAAATTCTAGCAGTTCGCTTCAAATGCAGAAATCAAGTTATCCATAATTGCTTCCATCGGCTGGCCTTCGATATCATGGCGTGGAATGAAATGCACGACTTCTTTCCCTTTTAACAATGCCATTGAAGGTGATGACGGCTCGATGTCTGTAAAATATTCACGCATTTTAGCTGTAGCTTCTTTATCCTGGCCTGCAAAAACTGTTACAAGATGATCAGGCTTCTTTTCGCTTCTTAATATAGCCTGTGTTGCTGAAGGACGAGCAAGACCAGCCGCACATCCGCATACAGAGTTAACCACGACTAGTGTCGTTCCTTCTGTGTTCTCAACGAATTTTTCCACTTCTTCAGCCGTCAGCAATTCTTGAAATCCGGCACGTGTCAATTCTTCACGCATCGGTTTTACCATTTGTCTCATATATTCTTCATATGCCATTGACATTAAAGGATCCCTCCCAACAATAATACAGTCTTAGCATACTATATTATCAATGTTCAACGCAATAAAATAACTATATCATGAATGGACAGGTTGCTCTGCCACTGTTTCCTCAAATGAATCGGTAACAGCTCCTTTTGAAGAGCAGGATACAAGCCTTGCATACTTTGCCAAAGTGCCCCTTGACGGCAATGCCGGAGGGGTCCACGTCTGTTTCCGCGCCGCAAGCTCAGCATCACTTAAATCAACGGTTAATCGCTTTTCCTCACTATCTATAGTGATAAGATCACCATTTTTGATCAAGGCAATCGGTCCGCCTACCTGTGCTTCAGGGGCAATGTGGCCAACAACAAGTCCATGGCTACCTCCTGAAAATCTGCCATCTGTCAGTAGGGCTACACTTTCACCAAGGCCTTTTCCAACAAGGATCCCTGACAGGGAGAGCATTTCAGGCATTCCCGGTCCCCCTTTAGGGCCCTCATACCGAATAACCAAGACATCACCTGCGACAATTTGGTTTGCCATAACAGCTTTTGAAGCAGATTCCTCATCATCAAACACTTTAGCAGGTCCCGTCAAACTCTTTACCTTTAAGCCTGAAACTTTGGCAACTGCCCCATTAGGAGCAAGATTTCCTTTTAGAACTACTAACGGACCGTCTTTCCTTAGAGGTTCGCCAACAGGGTGGATTACTTGCTGACCTGCTTTTAAATCAGGAAAGCCCTTTAAGTTCTCTTCGAGCGTTTTTCCAGTCACTGTCAGGCAGTCGCCATGCAGCAAGCCTTCCTTTAATAACAGCTTCATTACTGCCGGGACGCCGCCTGCTTCGAATAAATCCTGCATGACATATTTACCGCTCGGCTTTAAATCAGCAATATGCGGTACTCTTTCCTGTAGTCTATTGAAATCCTCTAGCTTAAGATCAACTTCAGCCGAATGGGCAATTGCCATTAAATGAAGTATAGCATTAGTGGATCCGCCCAGTGCCATGACAACTGTTATCGCGTTTTCGAACGCCTTCTTCGTTAAAATCTGTCTTGGACGGATGTCTTGCTCAAGCATTTGATAGACGGCCTGACCCGCTGTGAAGCAATCATCGTGCTTGGCTTCTGTTTCTGCCGGATTGGAGGAGCTGCCCGGCAAGCTCATTCCAAGGGCTTCAATGGCACTCGCCATTGTGTTAGCTGTGTACATACCGCCGCATGAACCAGAACCCGGACATGCCTGGCATTCGATTTTATGAAGCTGCTCATCTCCAATAGCCCCCTTGTTGTATTCACCCACTCCTTCAAAGGCCGAAACGATATCAATATCTTTCCCGTCCAGTTTCCCTGGTTTGATCGTCCCGCCATAAACGAATACAGAAGGCAGGTCCATCCTGGCAATCGCCATCATGCATCCTGGCATATTCTTGTCACAGCCCCCGATTGCAACAAAACCATCAAGGCTTTCCCCCTGTACAACCGTCTCGATCGAGTCTGCGATCAAATCCCTGCTTGGAAGTGAATATCGCATGCCATCTGTACCCATCGATATTCCGTCAGAAACCGTAATTGTATTGAAGATAAGCGGTGCGCCTCCCGCTGTTCTTGCTCCTTCTTTTGCCTTTAAAGCCAGTTTATCAATATGTATGTTACATGGAGTCACTTCGCTCCATGTACTTGCAATGCCGATCATTGGCTTCTTAAAATCCTCTGTACTAAAGCCGACCGCCCTTAACATCGCCCTGTTCGGAGCCTTTCTCGCATCATCACTGAATACATGACTTTTTATCCTTAAATCTTTTTCCATTGGATGTCCCTCCCGATTTTTTATTCACTACAATAAACCTTTTTAAATGTAATTGCAATAATTTTCGAAAAATTATAATAATGAAAGCGAATTCATTTTTACAATAAGAAAAATTACCTAATACTATTTAGAAAAAGACTCTGTTAAACAAGGCTGTTGATTTTCGTTCCAAGCGCTTCGCTTTCCGCGGAAGAATTA
>NZ_JBALSS010000021.1:28962-39786 GCF_036967045.1 Bacillus sp. JJ1609
TCCACTACAATCAACAGGTCTTATACAACAACATTGGGCTTTAACAGAGCCTAAAAAAAAGATAATGTGGTCCAAGGTTAGGAATTAGATAATTTTCGCTTTTTTTAGTGACTTATAAGAAAAGCGAAAGCGCCTTGTAAAAGGAACGGCGACTAACTACGCCACGTCCTGTGGCAACGTCGCCGTCAGCACATCCTGTGCAAATCTGACAAGCGCTGGAGCTGGACTATTCTCGAAGTGAATTTTATGCTTTCTTATCCAACGAAAAAAAGCCAGGTTGCAAATTGCATCCCGGCTTTTTTGTTTACATAATATTATTATTGATTTCTTGCTTCTGTCATCTGCTTCCAAACTGATCCTTTGGCTTCCTCACCCAGTTCAATTCGGGCAATTGCCAATTTCACCTGCATGCTAACTTCAAATTCCGGATCTTTTTCAGCTTCTTTTAGAGCAGGTAGTGCCCTCTCGTCTCCAACCTCATAGAGGAACATCGCAGCACGCCAGCGTACAAGTTTACTCGAATCTTTCAAAGCTGCCATTATTTCATCCATTGCTTCAGGATGGCCTAAATCTGACAAGCAGTCCCCAGCTGTCCTTCTCACGGTGACGGTTTTATCCTTTAACGCTTTATATAGAAGCGGCAGTGCTTCTTTATCTTCAATCATTCCGAGATAAACTGTTGCAAGCCTGCGAATGGATGCCTTCTCATCATTCAACGCTTTTTCAAGCATTGGCAAGTCCTCAACTGTTGGATCCTCCATTTGATCTAGCAGCTGGTACCTTATACGCCAATCTGGACTATCCAAATCGGCTGCTATAATTCTTATTTTTTTCTTCGCAGATTTGATTCGTGCTTCCTGCGCAGGATTTTGTGCAGCCGTCACAAGCTCTTTCAGCCTTTCAGGAGGATAGGCTGCGAGAAGTTCTTCGACTACTTCATTTCCTACCTGTTCAAATTCGCCGTATCTGACTCCAAGCTCCTTCCATCTGCGGACCATAACGATATTATCTTCAGGAGACTGGACTTCGCCGACGCTTTTTACAAAAAGATCCGGAAGGCCGAAGCGCTTCTCTTCAGTTCCATCTGTTAATTTAACCTGCATCGGGATGCCTTTGTACACTTGAACTTGAACTTTAATTTCTCCAAAATGCTCATTTATTTTTGGTGTGCCATCGCCTGATTCCTCAGTTTCCTGACCAAACGCTTTTCTCACTGAGGGTAAAATAGCCTGCCAGTCAAATTTAGCATTCCTCTCTACTGCAAAGAAATCTGCTACATGGTAAACACCTTTCACGCCTTCGATGTCGAGTATTTTAACAATAACATCAGGTGCTCCGGCTGTAGCACCCTTCTTGTAATTATTGCTTTTGCCCATAGGAAGCTCTTCATCTAGATTTATTTTCATTGTATTCGGGCTTGGTGTTGGTTCAATCGATAAAATTTTCACATTCCCACCCCTTTGTAATTATTAGGAATGAAGCCATTTTAACATAACATGATATGGATAGCATCGAGAGCCACTTATTGTGGGTACATGTTTATTAGCTGTATTTATCATCAGCAGGATTCAACATAGCAAAAAAATAAGAAGGAGGAATCCTTCGATTATTAAAATTCATACGCCAATAACACATGATTTCACCCTTGTAAATAAAAAGCTGACTCAGAAGGTCACTATCAACGACCTTTTGAGTCAGGCTCTTACTCATTTTCTGCAAGTTCACTCAAATAACTCCATCTCTCAATCAAATATTCAAGCTTTTCATTCAGCTCAGTCTCTTCATTTACCAAAGCCTGGCCTTTTTCAAAATCGCTGCCGATGTTCGCCATCTCACCCTGGATTGCTTCAAGACGATTTTCAGTTTCGGCTATATTATCATCAATTTCTTCGTACTCTTTTTTCTCCTTGTAGCTCATTCTCTTTTTCTTCGGTTTTTCGGCAGGTTCTGTTTTTTCTTTCTTTGAAATAGCAAGATCAGCTGCTGGCTTTGGACGCTTTTCCAGATAGTCAGAATAATTGCCAAAATAAAGTGCTGTTCTGCCTTCGCCTTCAAGCACCAATATCTGATCAACGACCTTATCAAGGAAATAGCGGTCATGGGATACGCTTATGACAACGCCCGGGAAGTCTTCAAGATAGTCTTCCAATACAGTCAAAGTCTGGGTGTCAAGGTCATTCGTCGGCTCATCCAGGAGCAGGACGTTGGGTTCTTCCATTAATAGTTTTAAAAGATACAATCTGCGCTTTTCCCCACCCGACAGCTTCCTGATAGGAGTACCATGAGCATAAGGTGGAAAAAGAAACCTTTCAAGCATTTGTGCAGCAGAAATCGTCTTTCCATCTGTCGTATGGACAATTTCTGCTGTCTCCTTCAGGTATTCTATCACCCGTTTATTTTCATCCATATCTTCATTTTCTTGTGTATAATAAGCAATCTTTACAGTTTGTCCTGTGATGATTTCACCTGAATCCAGCTGGTTCCTGCCAGAAAGGAGATTCAGCAAAGTGGACTTACCCGTGCCATTTCGGCCGATGATTCCCAATCTGTCGCCAGGCTTGACCAGCAAATTAAACTGGTCTAGAATCACTTTCCCATCGTATTTCTTCACGGCATCTTTTAATTCCAGCACCTGTTTGCCCAATCTGCTGCCGCTTAAGGAGATTTCTAGCTTCTCAGAAGATTTCACATTTGAAACTTCTTCATCAAGCTGATCGAAACGCTGGATTCTTGCCTTCTGTTTGGTCGTCCTTGCTTTTGCGCCACGCCTGATCCATTCTAGCTCCTGCCTGAATAAGTTCTTCTTTTTTTCAAGAGTAGCAGCCTCATTTTCTTCCCGGATTGCCTTGGCTTCAAGGAAATTCGCGTAGTTTCCTTTATAGCTATATAACGACCCTCCGTCTAGTTCAAAAATCCTGTTCGTGACCCTGTCAAGGAAATAACGGTCATGAGTCACGAGCAAAAGGGAACCTAAATATCTTGATAAATAATCTTCAAGCCATTTTACTGTATCATAATCAAGATGGTTCGTTGGTTCATCGAGGATTAACAAATCAGGTGACTCTATCAAAACCTGCGCGAGGGCAACGCGCTTCTTCTGTCCCCCTGAAAGCTCATGCATTTCCCTCGAGAAATCAGTGATTCCCAGCTGCATTAAAATCGATTTCGCTGCTGTATTTGCATCCCATCCATCAGAGCTGTCCATCTGTCTCTGTAATTCAAAAAGCCTTTCCTGAAGCGCACTGTTATCTGGCTTGCTGCTCAATTCGGATAGTACCAATTCATAATCCCTCATCAATTTGAGGATTGGCGCTTCCCCGCTGAATACTTGATCAAGTACAGTGCGGCCTGGCTCCATTTCAGGCTGCTGCGAAAGGAAGGAAATCTTATAGTCTTTAGGAAAAATAATATCTCCTGAATCAGGCTGGTCGATGCCAGCGACTATTCTAAGCAAAGAAGATTTTCCTGTTCCGTTCACTCCTATTAGACCTACTCTTTCACGCTCGCCGATCGTAAATGAAATCCCTTTGAATAATTCTTTTTCTCCATATGTTTTTGTCACGTTTTCAATCGTGATCATCTTCATGCGTTACCATTCCATTCACTGTAAAATTGTGCAAGGAAGCTTTCCATGAATGCGTGTCTTTCCTCAGCGAGCTTCTTTGCTTGTTCAGTATTCATTTTATCTTTCAGCTTCAATAGTTTTTCAAAAAAATGATTAATAGAAGAACTTTTGCCAGTACGATATTCTTCCAGGGTCATTTCTTCCCTGACAGAAATGTCGGGGTCGAAAATCGGGTGTCCCTTCTTCCCACCATATGCAAATGTCCGGGCAATCCCAATCGCCCCTAGTGCATCGAGGCGGTCTGCATCCTGGACTATTTTAGCTTCAATGCTGTTAAGTTCAATCTCGCGGCCCCCTTTAAAGGAAACCGTTTCGATACAATCCTTTATCAAATTAGCTATATTTCTTTCAAGCTCAAGTCCTGACAAAAATGAATCAAGCTTAGACCATCCTGCTTCTTCAGTCTCATTCAACTTTTCATCAGGTATGTCATGAAGCAAGGCTGCCATTTCTATAATGAACCAATCGCCTTTTTGTTCTTTGCTCCATATTAAACGGGCATTCTTCCTTACTCTGTCAATATGGTGCCAATCATGCCCGGATGAATCCTTGCCTAGTTCGTTTTTCACAAATGCCTCTGCCGCTTCAATCATATCTCTCATTTGCTGCACCTACTTTCCTACGGAAATTATTTTACCACATAGAACCTATTCGTCTGTAGCTATGTATATTTACCATGAATTTTTCCTCAACGAATGCCTGCATATAAATTTGTAAGTCCAAAAGAAAAAGTGCCAATTGGCACTTAAACATCTGCATTATTCCAGCTGATTCCAATAGTATGTTCACCAGCATGCACCCCGATGACTGCTCCAATCGGACAGCTTAGGAATTTAATATCCGGAAAATCACTTTCCAGATGGGATTGCCAATCATCGGCTGTCTCTTTATGCAATCCATATAAAATGTAAACTTCCTTAACATTATGCTTTTCATGGGAAGTCCTTAAATACTCGAACATTTTTTCTCGGGCTTTTTTATCGCTCCGCACCTTGTCTTTTGTATTCAATCCGCCATCTTCAATACTGATAATCGGTTTTATGCTCAGCATGCTGCCAAGGTAAAATTGTAATCCTGACATGCGCCCGCTTCTATGGAGCTGCTGCAGGCTGCCAACCATTACATATGTTTCATTGGAGTCACGCAATATCTCCAGTTTTTCTTTTATTTCATCAAGGCTTGCACCCTGTTCTGCTAATGCGATGCCCTTCTTTAATTGGGAAGTAAGCGGAAACGTTAGGATCTTCGAGTCAAATGTGACTACAGGGATCTCAACTGAATGAGATGCCTGTACACTCGAAGCAACTGTCCCGCTCAGCTTTGCAGAGACAAGAATAGAAAAAACCGCATCATATTCTTTTGCAAGCTGCTCATATAATTCCATAAACACCCCAACCGGTGGCTGTGAAGTCTTAGGTGGTGTTTTTAAGTTTTTTAACCTTTCGTATAATTCTTCAGCAGTTAAATCTTTGCCATCCAAATATTCTACATCATCTAAAACTATGGTCATTGGCACTTGATAAACATCCGGATGGTTTTTCAGCTCCTCATCTAAATAAGCTGTACTATCGGTTACCCATGCGATTTTTTTCAAACGCTCTCCCCCTTTTATAAAATATGTCTAAGTCGCATACCATTACTAGATTATTCTGAAAACTACAGACAAATTCCTGCCTAACATGGCAGGAAACATTGATTCTATTAAATTTTTATGATAATGAGACTTTGAGGTTTACCAAGGATTGAATCATATAATCAATCATTTCTGCGAGATCATCAATCTGGTTCTCGTAAACGAGTCTGTTAAAGGAAATTGATGCTTTATTGTTCACCTGGGATGAGTCCCCTAAAGCGTGAATCTGGGCGATTTGTTCAATCGCCCGGCTAGGTCCCCAAATATCTTCTAAAACAATTTGAATCTTTTCGTAAAGACTTGATTCATTACGATGACTCAGTGAAAAATGAATAACGACTATACATCCTGCAAGGTGCTGGGCATGCTCCAAGTCCATCAGCTCGGCAGAAAGATTTTCAAGCCCGGCCACGAGTGTCATAGTCGCAGATACACCCAAATGTTCATCGCCTGGCAGACAGAATGTTATTTCATATTTCCGCGACAGCTTTGCAGTGTTAATCCAGTCATTTCGGTCTATGACCAAGATTTCGCCGCTTAAATCTCTGTCATAAATTTCGCCTTCGATCACGACTTTGATATTTTCAAATGCTGTCGGGTCAAACATGAATTTTCACTCCTTTTTTGCCTAGAAAAGTCCTACTGCGTTTCCATCCTCATCAACATCCATATTAAGGGCAGCCGGAAGCTTAGGGAGTCCAGGCATTGTCATCACTTCACCTGTCAAAGCCACGATGAACCCTGCACCCACAGATGGCTTTAATTCTCTCACAGTAATCGTGAATCCAGAAGGCCTTCCAAGCTTTTGAGGATCATCAGAAAGAGAATATTGCGTCTTTGCCATACATACTGGTAGAACCCCCCAGCCATGACCTTCAAATTCAGCAAGCTGTTTCTTAGCTTTTGGTGAAAACTCCACTCCATCTGCCCCATAAACCTGGCGAGCAATCGTCTGGATTTTCACTTCCAGAGGGTCTGCCAAGTCATATAAATGCGCAAAGGTATTTTCACTGCTGCTGATAACATCAAGCAATGTTTCTGCCAACGCCTGACCACCAGCTCCGCCTTTTTCCCAAACTTCCGTTAATGCAGCAGGAATGCCAGCTTCATCGCATAATTCCCGTAAAGTATTAGTTTCAAGGTCAGTATCAGTGATAAATCTATTAATTGCGACTACATAAGGGAGACCGAAGCCAGCAATTGTCTCGACATGCTTTTTCAAGTTTGTAAAGCCATCCCTTAATGCCTGTACATCTTCTTTTACAAGCTCAGTTTTTTTCATGCCGCCATGCATTTTGAGGGCTCTGATTGTAGCGACAATCACAACAGCAGCAGGTTCGATTCCAGCAGTCCTTGCCTTGATATTAAGGAACTTTTCCGCTCCTAGATCTGCACCGAATCCTGCTTCAGTTACGACAAAGTCAGCAAGCTTGGAAGCCGCTTCCGTCGCTATTACACTGTTACACCCATGGGCAATATTCGCAAACGGACCACCGTGTATCAATGCCGGAGTATGCTCAATTGTCTGGACAAGGTTCGGTTTTACTGCTTCCTTTAGCAGAAGTGTCAGTGCACCTTCAACTCCAAGATCACCAACAGTTACCGGCTGCCTGTCATAGTTATAGGCAACGACCATTTTTGCAAGCCTGCGCTTTAAGTCTTTTAAATCGCTGGCAAGGCATAGAACCGCCATAATTTCAGATGCCACCGTAATATCGAAGCCATCTTCACGCGGAACTCCCTGCAGTGGTCCTCCAAGGCCAATGACAACTTTTCTTAAAGCGCGGTCATTAAGATCAAGCGCTCTTTTCCACACAATCCTGCGCTGATCAATTTTAAGCTGATTGCCCTGCTGGAGATGATTGTCAATCAATGCTGCCAGAGCATTATTGGCAGTTGTTATTGCATGCAGGTCGCCTGTAAAATGCAGGTTGATGTCTTCCATTGGAAGAACCTGTGCATATCCTCCACCTGTTGCGCCTCCCTTGATCCCCATTGTCGGTCCTAAAGATGGCTCACGCATCGCGATCATTGTATTTTGGCCGAGTCTGTTCAAAGCATCTGCAAGGCCGACAGTCACTGTCGACTTTCCTTCCCCTGCCGGAGTGGGGTTAATCGCCGTAACAAGAATGACCTTACCGCTTTCTTTTGTCTTAAGATATGCAAGAGCCTCTGCTGAGAGCTTAGCCTTGTATTTTCCAAACAGCTCAATTTCATCAGCATCGAGGCCAATTTGGGCTGCAATTTCCGTAATAGGTTTCATTTTACTTTCACGAGCAATTTCAATATCTGACTTAACCTGAATATTTGTTTCCATCCTCAATCCCCCCAGATATTCTCTATATGCTTACCATTTAATATTCTACCATCAGAGCAAAGCTATCAGGAGAAAAATATTCATCAGACACAAAAATTTCCCTTTAGTCAATTGCTCCGTCAAAGAATTCAGATTATAATAAAATTTATTACAATTCGAGCTGCTTTTTAAAGGAGGTTGTCTCATGCCAATTAAAATCCCATATCATCTTCCCGCAAGAGAGATTCTGGAGGAAGAAAATATTTTTATCATGGATGAAGGCCGGGCTGCACAGCAGGATATCCGTCCGCTCAATATTTTGATACTTAACCTGATGCCGGAGAAAGAGAAAACGGAAAGACAGCTGCTGCGCCTGCTCGGGAATACACCTCTCCAGGTGAATATCACTTTCTTAAAAACCGCTACCTACGAATCAAAAAATACATCAAGTTATCATCTTGACGAATTTTACCAAACCTTTGACCAGGTTAAGGAAAAGAAATATGACGGAATGATCATTACGGGTGCACCGATCGAGCTGCTGGAATTTGAGAGTGTGGACTATTGGAGTGAGCTCACGGAGATTTTAAGATGGACAGATAAGAATGTCACCTCCACCTTGCATATATGCTGGGGAGCCCAGGCTGCATTATACTACCATTATGGAATCGGAAAATACGAGCTTCCAAAAAAGTGCTCTGGAGTTTACATGCATCGAGTCCTGGACGAAAAAGCAAAACTTTTGCGAGGGTTTGATGATGTTTTCAAAGCACCGCATTCCCGAAATACTGATATTTCAATTGAAGAATTGATAAAGAATAATAATCTTAAGCTGCTTGCCTCTTCAGACGAAGCAGGACCATTAATCATCTCATCAGCTGATGGCAGAAGAATCATGATTACTGGCCACTTGGAATACGAAGTTTCTACTTTGGCAGAAGAATATGCGCGGGATAAGGCGAAGGGGATTTCCATCCAAATGCCTGAGTATTATTTCCCTGAAGATGATCCGGTTCGAACTCCGGTAAATAGCTGGCGTTCGCACGCACACTTATTCTTTTCTAATTGGCTCAATTATTACGTATACCAGGAAACACCATATGATTGGGATTAACAGCAAGCAGAGGCATCTTGGTCGATGCCTCTGTTTTGTTTATGCCTGAGGAGCATAGTATACTTCTTCGTATGGCTGGACTACAACAAAGCCCTCACCGCTGAATTTCATTTGGATCGATTCTCCACTCCCTCGACCTAGGAAGGTTTTTAACGAAATATCAGTGACGAATTCAGGCTGGAGATTTCCTGACCATGCTACTGTCGCATTCGGGTCTGAATACACAGGATTATCCTTGCTGACAAGAAGTGTCAATGGTTCATAATGAGACGTAACCGCTACCATTCCTGTTCCCTCTAGCCGAACATTGAACAATCCTCCTGATAGCATTCCAGCCACTCGCCGCATTAGTTTGATATCCCAGCTGATGGAAGGTTCGAATGCAAGAAGATCATTTCCGTTAACAAAAATCGATTCGTTCTGAAGGTTTAAAATCGATATTTTTTTCCCTTGGTCTGCCAAATAAAGCTTTCCATTGCCGGTTGCTTTCATAAGTGACGTACCCTCACCTGTCAAGGCCTTCTTAAACATCTTTCCCAGACCATGCTCGAGGATGCCCTCTCGTTCAAACTTGATATTTCCTCGGTAAGACACCATTGCCCCGGCTTTTGACCAAACCTGGCCATTCAGGTTGATTTCCAGCATCCTAGGAGTCTCAATTTCAAATAACCCTTCCCCTTTATCCTGCTGTTTCGTATTACTCACAAATTCCTCGATTGAATATCGACTCATTCCCTTATCCTCCTTAGTTAGCCTTAGTTATTCAGTTGAAACATAAAGACCCACATAAAGGAAAGTGATTGCTGGAGTTCGCTTGGCAGTGATCCAAGAGCGAGCTGTTCCGCAGCTTTTTTATAAACGCCATACTCCCCGACCTTCTTCCAGCCATTTTCAACCGTGAGCCTTTCAAGCTCCCATGGCATGATTGTATTGCAAATCACTTCTTCACCATATAGTCTTCGATAACTATTAATTCTAGGACCCGCTGTTGGCCCTAAAATGCCAATGCAGGCATAGCCACCTGGTTTCAAGATCCTGGCGATTTCTTTTAATGATTTATATGGACTGATTGTCCATTCAAGGGAATTGATCGCCATGACCGCTTCAAATGTGCCATCAGGGATTCCACTATCAGATAAATCCGCTTTATGAAATGCAATATTTTCATTTCGGGGATTCTCCCGGGCTTTTTCCAGCATTTCATCCGAAACATCTAATCCTGTGACTTTATATCCTGCTTCTGCTAATTTTTCTGATCCAATTCCATCTCCGCAGCCTAAGTCGCATACAGCGGCACCGGCTGGAACGTATTTTTTAAAGAAAGGGAAAATATCTTTCCTGCTGCCTGTTTCCCACATTCCCCTGCTTCGGGAGTTCCAGGACGATGCCATTCCGTCCCATTGTTTCTCTGATTCCAATTCCCAATTGAACATATCTTCTTGTTCACCTGCCTAGTTTCTATTAACTAGTTATTTCGCGAAAAAAACATGAATTCCTTTTTAGTTTATTTTTCAAGATAAAGTGCAAGACTAGGAGGATGAAAGGAGCGGATCATATGGATCAAGAGCAATTAGTGGCAATTCATAAAAACCACGCTGGTGAAATCATCAGCTTCCAGACCTCAAGCGGACGGATTATTTCTTATCGAAAGGCCTTGAATGAAGCGGAAGCAGGAATAATTACAGGAGTTAATATCAATGAGACTGGCGAGGGCTCTGCATCTCTGGTTTCCGCTGATGGTCAAGAGTTTGATCAGTTTCCGGATATATACTAGAAACACCGGACTTTAATGTCAGGTGTTCAGTTTGTAGACAAAAGGGGACATCAATAAGACCTCTTGGTTACCTGAAAGAACAAATATTTGAAAAAGAGGGCACCAATAAGACCTCTTGGTTACCTAAAAGAATTAAAATTTGAAAAAGAGGGCATCAATTATGTCTTTTAGCTACCTAAAACAGGGGCCATGTTGATTAGAGTGAATGGCGCGCAGACTCCTCTAACATGCTAGCGCATTTTCTTCGTAAGTGGGTTCTCGAGGAAGCTATTCAATGTCCTGAGGATCAGCTGGACAGCTGAGACCTAGGTGAAATGGTCCTCGTGAGGGATCATTTGCACCCCGCAGACCCCAGCGGCGGCGAGGAGGCTCAGCGCCAGCC
>NZ_JBALSS010000021.1:39794-56309 GCF_036967045.1 Bacillus sp. JJ1609
AAAAGCCGGTAGTTGGGCTTTTTCATAATTCTTCCGCGGAAAGTGAAGCGACTGGAACGGAAATCAACAGCCCCATTTCTCCTCAAAACAAAAAAAACTGTTAACAAGCTCGATTTTTCATCGAGTTTGTCTACAGTCTGAAACACCTGACTCTTGTCAGGTGTTTTTTCATTCTTCTTCATTTCGCTTCTGGATTGCCCTTAACTCTTCTACTCGGGATTGATCTTCTTCAAAATATTGTACGAGGTCCCCAATCCTGTCGATTGCGTCCCAGCTTAAATGATGCTCAATTCCTTCAACATCATTGTAAATATTCTCATCCTTAACGCCAATGACCTTAAGTAATTGTTCCAGCAACTCATGGCGGTAGACCAATCGCTTGCCGGTCTTAATTCCCTTTGGTGTCAGCATCAGGCCACGATATTTTTCATAGACTAAAAATTGATCCTTATCAAGCTTCTGGACCATCTTGGTTACCGAGGAGGGATGGACGGATAATGCTTCTGCGATATCCGATACACGGGCGTAGCCCTTCTCTTCTATCAAAATATATATTTGTTCAATGTAATCTTCCATACTGGGTGTTGTCATCCCTTGACCTCCAATGCTTAAACAATAGCCATATTAAAGTGTACTATAGAAGAACAGGAGTGACAAGGCGTTATCCTTCTTGCTTGATTGGCTGCAGGGCTAAATCAAACTTTAATTTCTTTTCCTGCTCGTCCCAATAAAGCATGGCGGCAAACGGTTTATCTTTTCCCTGAAAACCTTCAATGATATCCGTTTTACCTTCTGCTAACAGTTTTTTGATATTCTTTTGGGTAATCGTTTTACCAAGGATCTGTTTGGACAGCGTGAAATCACATTTTGTTTTCTGATAGTTAGAACAACCATAAAATGCCCCTTTATCGACTACCATTCCATCACACTTTTTGCATTTGCCGAGGCTCGCGCTTCTGCGAGCTCCCCCGCTTTTCTTCCCAGGTACGAAGGCACTGGTCAATTCATCAGAGAATGTCCAGCCCGATGATCCTTCAGATGTTTCCGCTACAAGATGCTTTATCATTTTAGAGGTCTGGTCAATGAATTGTTTCGGAGACGCTTCTCCCTCGCCAATTTGGTGCAGCCGCTGCTCCCATTTGGCTGTCATTTCAGGTGAGGCAAGGACTTGACCGCCAATAGCAGCAACTAGGATTTTCGCTTTTGCAGTTGCATAAACGAGATTCTTTTTAACATCTATATAGGCGCGGTCCTTAAGCATTGTAATAATACCTGCCCTGGTTGCTTCAGTTCCAAGACCTTCTGCCTTCATCAAAACCTTTTCGAGTTCTTTATCTTCTATATGTTTTCCAGCTGTTTTCATAAGTGTAATCAGCTGGCCTTCTGTCAGCCTTTTGGGTGGTTGGGTTTTGCTTTCCTTTACCTCAGCTTTCACCACATTGCCGCTTTCTCCTTGCTGAACTGCAGGAAGCTCAGGCTCCTTGTCTGCTTCTTTTTGCGGAAGCACCTTCTTCCACCCCTCTTCCAGCTGAACCTTGCCTTTTGAAATGAATTCAGCCCTGCCGTCGACAACGGTTTTAATCGTTGTATACTCCGCGGCATAAGGTCCGTAATGAGCTGCTATCAAGGTTCTCGCCAGTAAGTCATAAAGCTTTTGCTCATCTCCTGATAGCCTGCTCAGGTTAGGCACCTGTTCAGTCGGGATAATGGCGTAGTGGTCGGTTACTTTCTTTTCGTTCACATACCGCTTATTATTTTCAATTGACGATATAGCTAAAGGAAAAAACGGCTCGTACTCAGGGATTGCTTGCAATTTTTTTAATATTGCAGGAAACCCTTCTGCTTCTCCTGGGGTTACATATCTGGAATCGGAACGAGGGTAGGAAACAATTCCTCTTTGATAGAGTCCCTGCAGGGTATCCAGCGTTTTTTTCGGTGACATTTTAAAGCGGCGGTTCGCCTCAGCTTGTATCGCTGAAAGGTTGTACAATAATGGCGGTAGAAATTCCTTTTTCTCGGAATTTACATCTGCAGCAATAGCCTCTTTCCCATTACAAAAAGCGGCGATTTTTTCAGCCATTTCCTTCGAGGAAATTCTTGAATCTCCATTTTTCTCCCATTTCCCGCTGTATTTTTTGCTATTGATATTAAATTTCCCAAACACTTCCCAAAATGGCTCAGAGACAAAATTTTCTATCTCCAGCTCTTTTTTGACAATCAAGGCAAGAGTGGGAGTTTGTACCCTTCCTACTGAAAATACGTCCGAGTATCCTTTCTTCTGAAGGAGAATTGTGTAGAGTCTAGAAGCATTCATTCCCACAACCCAATCAGCACACGCCCTTGTATAGGCTTCAAAATATAAGTTTTTAGTATCAGACTCGTTTAGTAATTTCTGAAAACCCTCTTTAATCGCTTTTGGAGTAAGCGAAGAGATCCAAAGTCTTTTCATCGGTTTAGTGCATCCTGCAAGGCGGAGAACGTTCCTGATGATCAGCTCACCCTCCCGCCCCGCATCTCCTGCATGAATAATCTCCGAAACCTGTGGATCTGTGGCCAGCTTTTTTATAATTGTGAATTGTTTAGCTTTAGATTTAACAACTTCATATTTAAAATGTTCCGGAATGATCGGCAAAGTTTCGAGTGACCACTTTTTCCATGAAGGGTTGTATTTTTCCGGGGAGGACAGCTCAGTTAGGTGTCCAATCGCCCACGATACATATGCCCCTTTCGGAAAGATGTCATTAGGGAGGATCTCTATGAATCCTTCCCTTTTTTTCGTTTTGAAGACGGAGGCCAGCGTTCTGCCCTGGTCAGGCTTTTCCGCAACAATCAGTTTCATATTCTCCTCCTGTGTTACATTAATAGGTATATTATTTTAGTCTCGATTTCTATTTTATATGTTCGTTGACATTAGCGTAAAGGACTTTTATCTCAGCTTAAGCCAGACAGTAAGTATATTCACAAAAAATTAAACAGGCAGCCGATTCCTCAGCTGCCCTCAAAAAATTAATTCTCAAATGGTTCTATTATGTTTTGGTCGTTGATGTACCACCGATCCCTGGAAACAACAGCGGAGACTGTCAAGATTAATGAAGGGACTTTTTCTATCCGGATCACTATTGCCCCAATCTGCTGATGGAAAATGATAAAGGACTCACCATGTGAAAAACCTGCCCACTGTGGCCCCATAATGGCGATTGATCGGATAATGCCCTCTTTTTCTCTTGCTTCAAGGGAAAGATGCGGAGAAAAAATAATGATCCAATTCTCATCGCCAATTGAAAAACGGTACATGCCCTCACCCTTTTAAAGATCTTAATAGACTATTAAAAGATATGAAATGCAGCAGTGAATTATACCCCTACGATGGAATCATTTAAAACCCTGGAAATCCGCAAACCCCGGTTCAGCCTTAGATCAATTAGCGTATCTTCTGACTTAATCAGGGCCCTTAAAGGCTCATATGGATCGACCATAATAATCGTGCCTTCTTCTCCGCTGCTCAAGAGCACACGCCGGCCAACAAGGCTGTCCATGATCCTAAACAGGAAAACCATCATTATTTTCGGATCAAACTTACCAAAGACATCATTTTGCATTTGTGAAATGACGATGTGGAAGGGCTCAGCCTGATGATAAACCCTGGATGATGACATCGCATGGTAAACATCAGCTATAGCGACGACTTTAGCAAGCTTGTCTATTTTTTCGCTCTGCAGATGGAAAGGATATCCTCCGCCGTCCTCTCGTTCATGATGCTGGAGCGCAATTAATGCCACCCGCTCGTTTATTTCAGGAATATCCTGCAGTAATTTATAACCATACACTGTGTGGCGTTTCATTTCCCTGTATTCTTCCTGTGTCAGCCTGCCAGGCTTATTAAGGATGTCTGAGGGCACTCTTGCTTTGCCAATATCATGAAGGGTAGCTCCAAGTGAAAGGTCAAACAATTCTGCTTGGCTCAAATTCAGCCACTTTCCGATTAATGTTGCAATGATTCCGACACATACAGTATGTCTGTAAGTGTATTCGTCTTTACTCTTTAATTCATAGAATAAGTGGTAAATATGTGGAATCTCCGCAGCTTGTCTGATTGCCGGCATGATATCATTCTTGATCTCGCTAATCGGCACTACACCAGTTTTGGCAACTATATCAAAAATTTCTTCCATTTGTCTTGACGCAACATTAATTTTCTTGGCAACTTCATCTAGTCTGCTATTTACCTGACGTTGTACTGGCTGGCTCTTATTGACATCACTATTTCTTATGGAATCTAATAACCTATCTATTTCCTGATCTGATAAAGACGTTAAAGCTGAGGGAGCGGCTTTTTTCATTAGTACCCTCCTATAATCGCTATTATTTAGGCTCCAGAATGTTCCCTTTCTAAAGGAATATTAAAATGGGAATCCAGCCTCGATAAGAAAATAATAACAAATTTTTCCGTAAATAGGAACGGGAGAGAGATAAAATTCAATTTATTTATAATTTATTTAATTTTTAGATTATTAAAATATAATGCGCTTTCATTCCTTGACTGCCTTATGCCCAATATTGTATATTTAATACATCATTTAACAGTATATATTTGCCTCATGGAACAAAAAGCAAGTGTATCCTTTAGATGATAATATTCAACTCTGACACAAGCTTTGTGTCTCGAAAGACATGGGAGGAAAGTTTAGCATGCAAAATGGTAAAGTAAAATGGTTCAACAATGAAAAAGGTTTTGGTTTCATCGAAGTAGAAGGCGGAGACGATGTTTTCGTTCACTTCTCAGCAATCCAGGGAGATGGCTATAAGTCATTAGAAGAAGGCCAGGAAGTTTCTTTCGAAATCGTTGAAGGAAACCGTGGACCTCAGGCTGCAAACGTAGTTAAACTATAATTTAAAAATGTTGAAGGCTGGCGCTCGACGCCAGCCTTTTTTGATATTTATGAAATCAAATACTTACTTAAGTTTCTCTCCACAGGACTTGATCTGATTCCCGACTGTACAGTCAGTAATACAGAATCTATGGGCAAATCTTTTCCCCTTTTCAACCTGGTGGTGCTTCTTCAAGAAACAGCCATTACAATACGTACTGAGCAATGTTTCAACCTCAGCAAGGATTTCCTTCCGCGTCAAGCTCTTCCCGCCTTTCCCATTGGCTTTATAATATTTGCATTTTACTGTTGATGAATTTTCCTTGGAGTGCCTGTGTAGCTAATTTATCTGCTTCTTTATTTTCTTTTCTGCCAACGGGATTATATTTGGGATATAGGCCGAGATTCTTTATTTTATTCTCTATTCGGTCCAGCCAGCGGTTAAGAGTTTCTTCATAGCAAGGCCATTCCCCTTCAAGCTGTTTAAGCACGACTTGAGAGTCTCCCTTAAATTCGCATGACATATTACGGACACCCATCTCATCCAGTATCGTAAGGGCAAAATAAAGAGCAGCATACTCGGCTTCATTATTCGTTTCAAGCTCATCAAATAATTCATTGGCACGCAGCCTGTATTTTTTCTTGCCCTGCTTAAAATAAATGATTGCCCCTAGCCCTGCCTTATTAGATTCCCTTTCAAAGCCTCCGTCAAAATAGACAGTAAGATCATGGGGCTCCTCTTCCACTTCAGCAAGGAGCTTCCGCATCTCTTTCATACTCCATGAAGTTCCGATTTCATCTATGAAGTTAATCTCACCTGCCCTGCCTGATCTTTCGAGCTCTTCCCCGGCTTGCAATGCATGCTCCCCATCAAGGAAGTCAGAGCTGAACAGAATGGTTTCTATTCCCTTTGCTTTAAATTCCCACTCTAATTTATACTTCATGATTTCAACCTCACCATCTCCTTGGGTTTGAGTCCTCCCTAGCGCTTGGATTATTTTTATTTATCTTACCCATTTTGTATGCCAGTTACAATGAAAAGGGTGCAGATTACCTCGGTTGCGAAATTGCATTTTTTTATATTCAGGCAGTCCTATTATGATACACTATCTATTATCTGTATAAACAACCAGGAGGGGTCTTCTTTGATCGAAGTTTACATTGACGGTGCAAGTGCGGGCAATCCGGGTCCCAGCGGAGCAGGCATTTTCATAAAAGGTGAAGGGGAAGTATACAGGCATTCAATTCCTCTTGGCGTCATGTCTAACCACGAAGCTGAATATTATGCATTTATAAAAGCTTTAGAAATTTGTCTTGAAAAAGGTTTCAGCGTAGTATCGTTCAGGACGGATTCCCAGCTGGTTAATGCTGCCGTAGAGAAGGAATTCGTCAAGAATAAACTATATGCTCCCCTTTTGGAAAAAGCACTTGAGCTTGCTGGACAATTCGACCTTTTTTTCATGAAGTGGATACCATCAAGTGAGAATAAAACAGCAGATGAGCTTGCCAGGAAAGCCATCAGGGAAAACAACATGAAAGGAACTCCATAATAATGAAAGCATCTACGTTTGCAGATCTAAGCCTTTTATTTGTTGCACTGATTTGGGGTGCAACATTTGTTCTTGTCCAAAATGCCATTTCATTTCTTGAACCACTTTCTTTTAACGCTGTACGCTTTACTGCAGCTGCTATACTATTAGGTCTCTGGCTTGTTGTTTTTGAACGAGAACAGCTGAAAAAGCTTGATAAAAAATTGTTGACGTCTGGCATGATGGTAGGTTTTTTCCTTTTCATTGGATATGCGTTTCAAACGCTTGGACTTCTATATACCACTTCTTCAAAAGCAGGCTTCATTACCGGACTCAGCGTTGTCCTTGTTCCCTTGCTCATGATAGCGGTCTTGAAGCAAAGGCTTGGGATCAATTCGATTGCCGGGGTTGCTGCTGCCACTGCAGGATTGTATCTTTTGACAATGTCCGATGTTTCAAGCCTTAATATCGGTGATGGTTTTGTTCTTATATGCGCAGCTGGCTTCGCTCTCCATATATTGTTCACAGGAAAATACAGCAGCAGCTATCCTACACTGCTCTTGACAACGGTACAAATTGCGACCGTAGCCATGTTATCTGCGATTTCTGCAGTTTTTTTCGAGGATTGGAGACGGGCTTTCAATCCAGAAATCATTTTTTCAAGAAAAGTAGTCATGGCTTTACTGATTACTTCCGTTCTTGCTACTGCACTTGCGTTCTTTATCCAAACCAATTTTCAAAAGCATACAACAGCGACCCGTGTAGCCCTTATTTTTGCGATGGAACCGGTTTTTGCTGCGATTACTGCATTCTTCTGGGCTGATGAAAGACTTACATCTAGCGCACTCATAGGCTGCGGCCTCATTTTTGCAGGTATGGTCTTTGCGGAATTGCCTCCACAACGGTTCGAAAATCTTCTCAGAAAAATACATCCAAAAAAAGAAGCTGACTTCGAAGCATGATATGCTTTGAAGTCAGCTTTTTTATACAGCCAATAATTCAATCTCTTTTACAAACTGCAGAGCTGCTTTGCGAGAATATATTTTATTAGAAGCGAACGTTTCCAGCAATGAAATATAAAAGCTTCCGTCAAATTTCTTTTGAGCTTTAAGGGTAATTTCAATTGCTGCATTGGTGATTTCATCTGTAGAATTCGTATAATGCTGGCCGAAATAAATAAATCCAACCGCATCTTCACGCAACTGAAACCCTTTGCTCTTCAAATGAAGCAAATAATCTTCAACTGTCCGCACTGACTTAATCAATCCTCTCTTCAGGCCATGTTCTAATAAAATCTTACCGCAAACTCCGAGGATTTTCTATCGTTTTTTTGTAAGATGGTATCCAGCAAATCCCATCAGCGCACCCAGAAGCGCACCTCCAAGTACTTCTTTAGGCTGATGGCCCAGCATCTCCTTTAGCGGATCAGGAGATTTTTCTTCGAATTCCACTGGGTCATCTTCCTTAATTTTATCAATTAATTCATCCAGGTCATTTACTTTAAGGGTCAGCTCGCCTGTCTGCCTTCTGATGCCCTGTGCATCATACATGACGATCATTCCATAGACCAGGGATAGTGCGAAATCAACTGTCCGCACCCCTTTTGTGAGAGCGATATAAGTAGTAAGTGAAGAAACTCCAGCAGAATGGGAACTAGGCATTCCGCCTGTAGCCAGAAATAAATCTGGCTTCCATTCCTTCGTTTTAGCATAATGAATCGGTATTTTTAAGGCCTGAGCCAGGCCAATACTTGATAACGCAATAACAACACCTTTATTCATCAATCGTCACCTCCATGTTATTTTGAAGAAAAATGAGTGCTTTTATTCTTGTAAGTTCATAATAAGAATCAAGCAGTTATTAGACAACCTATAAAGGTTAATTCACTTTTTCAAGCCATCTTAAACTAAAAATTTTGGAGGGATGAATGATGAGCAAAAAACGAAACAGAGGAACAAAGGCACCTGGTGTAAATCCACAAGGCTTTGGGCAGGACGCAGAGTTTGCTGAAGAACCAAAGTCAAAGCTCGAAAATGCAGCTAAGAAGAAAAACACTAAGTAAGATACTTAGATTTTTGTCTAGTTCATAAAAAAAACGGCTGTTGCCAGCCGTTTTCTTTTTATGCATACATAGTGTCGTTTTCAAATAAGCGGTGAAGTCCTTTTAACTCCACTTCGCTGAACTTAGCCTGTACCTTTTCTCTGTCGATTCTAAAGAGAGCTTCATCGATACAGCATTCCACCGGCACATCGCATTTGATTTCTGCAAGCTGTCTGCTTAAATGCAGCATCTCCATGTCTGCCTCGATCTTTGCTCGCTGGGATTTAGTCAGTTGATGCAGGTTTGCAAGGACTCCATCGACATTGCCATGATCCTGAAGCAGCTTCAGCGCTGTTTTTTCACCGATTCCGCGGACTCCAGGATAATTATCACTTGGATCCCCCATGAAAGCTTTCAAATCGATCATTTGTTCAGGCCATATTCCCTTTTCAGCGTATAGTGTTTCACGATTGTGGACGACATAGTTTCCATAACCCTTTTGCAGTAAAACGACGGAAACACGGTCATCAATCAGCTGTAGGATGTCCTTATCTCCTGTCAGGATCGATACAGTATCAACCTCGCTTGCCGTCCTAGCGATAGTTCCTATGCAGTCATCCGCCTCATAGCCTGGGAGTCCAATGTTAGGTACATCAAGAGCTTCCACAATTTCTTTCACAAGGTCGAACTGAGGAATAAGCTCAATTGGCGCCTCTGGTCTGTTTGCCTTATATGAATCAAACATTTCTGTGCGGAAAGTTTTGCTTCCCATATCCCAGCAAACTGCTGCGTGGGTAGGTTTAAATGTTGAAATTGCTGTCGCAAAGTGTTTAACGAAACCGTGAATTGCGTTTGTCGGTACACCCTTAGAATTTATCATGAATTGTCCGGAAACGGCTGTGGCAAAAAATGCCCTGAATAATAATGCCATCCCGTCTACAAGCAAAAGTGAAGTTTTATTATTATTTTCCAAGCTGAAACCTCCATTAGTGATAAATTTCAGAAGCCTCTTGCCTGTTCAGCAAGCGTAGTATGTGGTTCAACCTGTCTATTATACCATAAAACTGGAGCTATTTTTCTCAATTTATCAGCTCCCTGCATTTCCCTTCTCCACAGGATTTTCTTCATATGATACCCAATCGCTGTAGCTGCCTGCATAAAGCCTGACATTGCTGTATCCCGCTTCCTTCAAGGCAATGTAGTTTGGAGTGGCAGTTACACCAGAACCGCAATAAACAATAATCGGCTTATCTTTTGCGATATCTGCAAATCTATTTTCCTGTTCAGTTTTTGGTTTAAAAAAACCATTTTCAAGTCCTTCCATCCACGGCTTGTTAATCGCAGTGGGTATATGACCAGCAATCCGGTCAATTGGTTCCTCGATGCCGAGATAGCGCTTTTGTTCCCGTGAATCAATAAGCACGTTATCTCGATCCCGATTAAGAACAATGTCCTTTACCTCTTCATAGGAAGCCAGTAAATCCTTGTTTAATGAAATAACAAAAACCGCTTTATCATATTTGGGAATCTCATGATCTACTGGGTATCCCGCATTCTTCCAGGCTTCAATTCCCCCGTTAAGTATATAAACCTTTTCATGTCCAACATACTTTAGCAGCCACCAGAACCTGGAAGCATATGCTCCTTCTTTCGAGTCGTAGGCAATTAATATCGTATCATTACTGATTCCCGACTCTTCAAGCTTTCTTTTCAATTGATCCTGCTTAGGGAGCGGGTGCCGACCTCCATGGGTTTCCACAGCACCAGATAAATCTTTTTCCAAATCGAAATAAACGGCTCCAGGGATGTGGCCGTGGTCATATTGAGTTCGCCCTGCCTCCGGATCGCCAAGCTTGTAGCTGCAATCAACGATCCTTATATCCCTGTCAACTAGATGGTCCTTTAACCATTTGGAATCAACTTGATATTGCAAGAAAATCACTCCCCATTTTCCTGGCTATCTCTAGCCATTAATTTTTTCACATTTTCTTTTGGATCCCAGCAGTCAAATTGATAATGGGTCTTCGTTTCAAATCCCAGCCTTGCACAATAATACTTCAGAGTTTTCCCGGATTTTTCTAATCTGAAATTAACGCAGCTGGCGCATGCATGAAAACGGCTATGCTTCATTCTTTATACAACCTTTATTGATAGTTTTTAATCTTTTCCAATGAAGTTTTAACCATTGCAATCGAAAAATTATCTTCTAGCGCTGAACTTATTCCCTCAAAATAGTCATTGATTTGCTCTGCAACATCATTCTGGACGCTTTCAAAGGCAAAATTCATTTCCTGGATATAATGTGTTTTAAGTCTTGTATTTTCTGCTTCGAGATACTCTCCAGCAGGAGACTGAAGCTGTCTCTCCACTTCTTCACTCATTAGCTTCTTTTCGTTTTTTTCAAAGAACGCTTTTGGATTTTTAAACATTCCCATCGCCTTTTTAAAATGGCTGCGGTCAAGGTTCTGGAAGGCTGTTTCAAAATCCAGGCCAGTAAGAGAAGTATTTTCAGAGAAAGACAAGGACAAAGACTTATTGATTTTGATTAATTCAGCAAATAGTGATTGCTGAAATTCTTTTAAAAGCCAATCGATAAATGCCTCTATTCTTAACGAAGTCGCCCTCATTTCCTGGGCAAAGTCATACCCGATGCTTTCAATCAATTCTTCTAGCGCCGTTTCCAGAGCTTTTCTTAGATTTCTGCCATCATCCTTCAGAAGCGCCGGATTAAAGGATTCTTTGAAGAACTCTCCGAATCGTATAAATACTCTTCGACGGATATAATAAGTCAATTCGTCCGCTTCCTGTGTCAGACGCTCTCCAAGGAGCTCTGTTGTTTTATTTGATAAAATGGACAGCATTTTTTCCTGTTCCATCTGAAGTTTTTCACGTTTTTCAGCTTTGGCCGCTTTGTCTTCTTCAGCTGAAACAATCATTTCTTCAATTAACATGACAGCCTGCTGCCATTTTGCCTCTGCAGCATCTGAAGCCATATTCATAAGATCATTTGTGATAAATGAAAAAAAGGCCTGCTCAAACCTATTGAAAAGCGGATTCTCCCCAATCTGCGGATCCAGCTTGGCTTTTAAGCCCATCAAGCTTGAAACAGGGAAAAGATGCGGTTTTCTGATTCCGTATTGGACTAGCTGTCCCTCGACATATTCGAGTACAGCTTTCTGTTCTTCCTCTGAGCTTGCTAGATCGACTGCGTTGACAATAAAGAACATTTTATCAAGCTCAAAAGTATCTTTCACCCTTCCAAGCTGGATCAGGAACTCTCGGTCCGCTTTGGAGAAAGCGTGGTTATAATAGGTTACAAATAAAATAGCATCAGAGTTCTTGATATAATCAAAGGCCACACCTGTATGGCGGGCATTGATTGAGTCAGCACCAGGTGTATCTACTAATGTGATTCCTTCCCGGGTCAGCTCACAGTCATAATAAACTTCTATCCACTCGACGAAGCAAGACTTTTCTTCTTCGGCCACATAACCGCGGAAGGACTCAAGATCCACAAACAGCAATTTACCAAATTGATGATTAAAATGAGCGAATCCTTTTGCATATGCCTGCAGGAATGAAAAGTGAGTTTTTTCAACTGCACTAAATCCGTTATCCTCCCACTTAAGGTTGTTGATCTGTTGTATTGCATTATTTAAATCCGTTGATTTCTGCCCAAACAATCCGAGCGAACGCTCAACCTCTTTGAGCAATGCCGCTGCATCCTTGATTTTTACGACCACACTTCCATGTGGATGCTCAGCTGTGACTGGCTTTATTTTATTGATTGCGGCCGTTGTAGGGTTAGGAGAAACAGGGAGAAGCCGTTCGCCGACCAGTGCATTTGCAAATGATGATTTCCCAGCGCTGAAAGCTCCAAATAACGCGACTGTGAATTCTCTTTCCTTTAAACTTGCCGCTTTCTCTTTTAACTCTCTGGCAATTTTTTTCAATCCCGGAATCCCTTCAATTTCAGAAGATGTATATGCCAGTTTATCCACTAATGACTGCTGTTTTTCATGATATTCATCAATAGTACTTACATGTTTTTCACTTTGTGAATTTATTGCAGCGATTTTTTCGGTCTGCTCAATTACCGTCTCGGGAACAGCAGGCTCAAGTTTTTCAATTACCTCCGGTTCATCTTCCAAAGGTTTGAAGATGCTGAATTCATCCTGACCGTACTCATGGACAGCATCTCCATACAATATCTCAGACACCTTCCGCCTGTGCCCATTTAGCTCATCCTGTATTGCCAGCATTCCATTCCATGCGGCAAGGAGAGTTTCAAGTTCCCCTTCCTCAGCTGAAAGTGCATGCAGTTCTTCATCTTCATTTACTTTTACATTTCCAATAAAAAGTTCTTTAATAGGCTCCAGTTTCCTCCTGACGAGATTTTTCAGATTATCCGCGACATCATTTGTATAGTTCAGCACATACTCTCCTGACAATCTCGCACCAGGTTTAATAGCGTCTTTTAATAAATCTATACCAAAATCGACCTTAAATCCCTGCGCTGCTTTCAAAAGATCCTGCGTTACAATTTCATGTTTTTTGAACAGTTTTGTTAAAAAGTCTTTTATATGCCAATCAAGCTGGGATTGGACCTTTTCATCGAGATCAGTGTAGAAGATTTCCAGCCTCGACAATCTTTCCTGTTCGGTTTTTTGTTTTGAGAAAAACAACCCTACCTTAAAATCAGGCTGATTTGCCTGAAGAAAGGCCTCAGCAAGTGTTCTAGTTTCGAATGGCATCAAATAAGCATTTTTCAAGATATCATTGATTCCTGAAATAAACTCTTTTTCAACATTCCGTTCATTGATCAGCTGATTCTTTTTAACTCTTAATTTCTCGAGCTTCACTGGGAGCTGCGGCCTTTCGTTTTCCGGGATTTCTTCGAGAATCACTTCAAACTCCCTCAGCTTTTCTTCGACTGTTTGAAGCATGTGTGTCAAATGGTCTTCCGATAACTTTTCCATTGACCTGAAAATCGAGATTGGGAGGATGTCTTTTCTTTTACTCTTGCGTTCTTTGATGAATTCGCGAAGCTCGCTAAATTGATTAAACGGTCCCTCCTTATCCCTCAAGCTTGTATAGAAAATGCCAGAGTGCTTCACTCCCCAACCCGCAAAGGATGTTTCAACACTTTCCTTAAACTGCTCAAACGAAAGCTCTGCTTCCTGATGTTTATCAATTTGATTAATGATCAGATACAGTTCTTTTCCTGCGTCCGTCAATTCCTTAGTGAACATGAAGTTCATTTCCGACTGTACATGATTGTAATCCATCACATAAAAAACGATATCTGACAGATGCAGTGCTGATTCAGTTGCTATTCGGTGAGCATCATCAGTTGAGTCAATGCCTGGCGTATCCATGATAACGGCTTCTTTGAGGAATTCAACTCCGTTATGGCTTATTTCAATTGCCTCTATTTGATCACCGTCTTTGCAATATGATTTAACCGTTTCATAATCATATGGCGCCGGGTAAAGCCGTGAACCTCCTTGTTTAAAGAAAACCTTTGCATATTCGGTTCCTGATTTTATCCGCACTAAATTTGCGCTTGTTGGAATGGGACTGGACGGCAAAATATTCTCACCGATAAGCCTGTTGATCATACTCGATTTACCTGCGGAAAAGTGGCCGCAAAATGCAATCGAGAATTCCTCTTCAAGTGATTTCCTGCCCAACTCCCTAATCTTTTCAGCAATATCATTATCCTTGTTGGATTGTATTAGTTTATAAAGTGATAGTATCTTTCCAAGAAGTTTTCGATCTTGCTGTGCTATTGTCTGGCCCATTCTATTTACCCCTTGTGACAAATTTGTGAATGACTTTATTTTATATGATTTTTCGCGCTTTTCCTATAATTACATTTTCGAAATAGGCTCTTTTCGTAAACTAAACTTCTCATGAACTATGAAGTCTGATTCTTTATGTATTTTGAAATATCTTGAGAAGATACCTAAAAAAGAGCATTTTGCTGAGTTTTTATCTCGTGAGGATTTTTATTAAATTATGCACAAATATAAAAACCCGGACCTGGGCCCGGGCTTGTTCTAATTGAGAATCTATTTTTTTATTGTGGTTTAAGTACGTTGCTTAAAACATATTTCATAAGTAAAGAATAAGCTGCTATAGTGGACACGACTAACATAGAAACCATTAATAACACCATCCTTAGAGTTCAATATTAACTGAGAACTATTTTCATCTTTAAGAAAAGTGTATCATCAATGATTATCATTTTCAATGAAAACTAGCTAATTGTCACACTTATTTAACAAATTTGGTACGAAGCGCCCGTGCTTACCGAATTCATCTTCATATTTTGTTAATTCTCTCAATGCTCTCTCTTCTGCGGGAATGCGAATTGAAAGAATCACGATATTCAAGAAAGTAAACAAAGCTAAAGTGAAAAACGCATTGAACATAAGCGGGATAATGATCAATTCCAATGTGACTATTAAATAGTTCGGATGCTTGATGATTTTATATGGCCCTTTTTTAACTATGTCTGCTCCTGGCAGAATAATGATTTTTGTATTCCAGAACCTTCCCAGTGAAGTCAGTGCCCAAATTCTCATCACCTGTGTAAATAAGAAAAGCGAAAGCAATATTGGCCAAAATAGTGATAAACTTTTGTGAAAATAAATCACTTCAAAAATAAAGAAGATAAAAAAGGATGTGTGGATCAATATCATCGCAGGATAGTGGCCCTTACCAAATTCAATCGCTCCTTTGCCCTTCATCCACTTTTCGTTCCTTTTAGCAATAACCAACTCTGTCAATCTCTGGAAAATGATAAATCCTATAAATACGAAAAATGCCATTCTATTCCCACCTCAAAAGCAGCAATTCCGAACTAAAGCCAGGCCCCAATGCAGCTGCCAAACCAAGGTCGCCAACGCTTGCAGTTTTCATGAACCTCCTTAACACATAAAGGATTGTTGCAGATGACATATTCCCGAATTCCTTCAGGACATTTAGCGAGATTTCTGTCATCGTTTCAGGCAACTTCAATGCTGAAACATACGCTTCAAGGACCTTTTTGCCTCCCGGATGGGCGATGAAGTGATCTAAATCGGCCACACTATATCCATTTGCCTTTAAAAAGCGAAGGACATTTGGCTGAAGCCAATTCTCGATAATTGTAGGAATGTCTTTTGAAAAAACAACGTATAGTCCTTCATTCCGTATATCCCATCCCATTACATCAAGCGAATCTGGCATCGTTGTTGATTGCGTTCCGATGATTCGTGGAGCTGATTGCTTTTTTGTTAACTGCTCAAACCCAGAATCTTCACCGCAAACAAGAGCACAGGCCACTCCATCTGCAAACAAAGATGTTCCAATCAAATTACTTTTAGACCTGTCGTTTCGCTGGAAGGTTAAACTGCAAAGTTCAATCGAGAGAACCAGCACTTTTGCTTTCGGATATGCAAGGCAGTATTCGTATGCTCGCGAAAGTCCTGATGCTCCACCCGCACAACCCAGCCCCCAAATCGGGATCCTTTTAGTATATTGTGAAGATGGCAGGATATTCATGATCCTGGCATCAATGCTCGGAGTTGCGATACCTGAACTACTAATCGTAAAGATTGCATCTATTTCCTCCAGAAACACTTCTTTTTGCAGAAATTCATCGTTAGACAGGCATTTTGTTATAGCTTCTGCTCCAAGCTCGACAGCTGTTTCGATGTAGGCATTATTTTTTTCTTGAAATGTATGATCATGCTCAAACCAATCCAGATCTTTGGCAAAATGCCTCTTCTCTATCTGTCCATTCTGGAACACAGTTAGCAGTCTTTTTATATCGCTGAACGATTCTTTAAATAGTTTTTCGGCGAACTCCATTACCTCTTCTTGTTCAATTGTATATGGCGGCAATGCTTCTGCTGCGGAAATGATTCTTGGCATATCGCTACTCTCCTCATCTATATGTACGGTTACTTTTTCCATTTACCCGAAGAGTATGCAGTCAAACTAATGATTGATCTTTATCAACTTTTAGAGCAAAGGCTCTGTTAAACAAGGCTGTTGATTTTCGTTCCAGGCGCTTCGCTTTCCGCGG
>NZ_JBALSS010000021.1:56342-91259 GCF_036967045.1 Bacillus sp. JJ1609
TTCCACTACAATCAACAGGCTTAAAAACAACATCGGGCTTTAACAGAGCCAAAGCAAAAAAAAAGACTTTCCCCTGTAAGGAGAAAGCCTAATGTTTTGAAGGAGTTGCTGTGCAATTTTATTATACAATGCCCTTTTCACAGGAACATTATAAAATCATTACCAGTTGACATTCATTTCAGAAACCGTGGATGGTCATGCCGCCATCAACAAATAATGTTTGTCCTGTCACGTAATTTCCTGCATCTGAGCTTAAGAATACTGTAGGTCCAACGAGCTCCGGCAATTCACCGATTCTTTTAAGTGGTGTGACTGCAAGGATCTCATTCACATAGACTTCATCAGATAGCAGCTTTTCAGTCAGAGGTGTTTTAAAATACCAAGGACCAATTGCATTCACATTAATACCGTATTGCCCCCACTCCATCGCAAGCACTTTTGTCATCTGAATGAGTGCAGCCTTTGTAGCTGCATAGACAACTCCCGTTCTTAAGGCAACATGGCCCCCAACAGAAGTAATATTGATTATTTTTCCACCTGCTTTCTGGTCTTTCATGACTTTGCCAGCTTCCTGGGACATCATGAACGCGGATTTCAGATTCGTATTCATAATTGTCTGCCATTCTTCATCGGTCACATCCAAAGCCTTGGAGCGAATATTCATTCCTGCGTTATTAACGAGGATATCAATTTTATCCCATTCTGATTTTACTTCGGCAATTGCCCTATGTACTTGTTCCCTATTTGTAACATCCGTCGGCAGTATCAAAGCCCTTTTTCCAAGGTCACCAATAGCTGCAGCCGTATCTTTCAAGTCCTCTTCTGTCCGCGCAAGCAATGCAACATCAGCCCCTGCTTCTGCAAGTCCTATGGCAAGCGCACGTCCTATTCCTCGCCCAGCACCTGTAACTACAGCGATCTTTCCATCAAGTTGAAATGAAGGCAAAAACATAAACATCACCTTTCCAAATTTTAAATTGTCTTTATTTTACCACAATAATTTTACCGGTGAGAGAAACTAGTTTCAACGAGCCGTTTTTCGACATAGCAAAAGCACCAATATTCTGGTGCCTTGTAGTCAAACATGATGATTATTTTTCATTGGATTGTTTTTGTACTTCAATCCAAATCTTTTTTTCTGCTGCACTGCCGCACTTTTTACAAATTTTAATTTCATCATATAAAAGACGGCAATGGTCACAATAGAATTTCTCCACTACAATCACTTCCTGAAAAAACCATTTTCTACTAGTGTATTAACGATCATAAAATTTGGTGAGCATGTTTTTATAACTTTCGCTTTCATGGATTGTCAACCAGTTTTGTCACACCAGAGCTTTATATCAAGCTCACTTGCTCAAGTATTCACATTTTCGTTTTCACAGATTATTCACATTTACCCAGCTTGTGATGTGACTTAAATCACTGTGTTTATAGGTTTTCACCATTAACATAGTAAATAAAGCAAGTATGAACAATTTGTGAACTGGATGAAACCATATTTACGTTTCCAGATTGTTTTGTATTATGAAAGTGTACTTATTAAATTAAATTACTTACTTATTTATTCGAAGGGAGTGACCGGGATGGCACAGCCTGGAATCGGGAAGAAAACGAACACAAAGGTGGAAGAACAATCTTCTTTGAAAGGAACACTTGCATCTGTTTTCTTGTTGGGTTTCTTTTTAATCATTACTTGGGTAGGCGTATATTTTTTATTTTTAGATCGTTTCTAACAGAAATCAAAAGGAGAGAAAGAAGCTATGCACATTCATAAGTTTGAAAAAATTTGGCTAATATTCGGGATCACGACTCTTCTCGTTTTCCTTTCAGTCATTGGGGTCAGCGCCTTCTATCTTGGCAATCAGCCGCCAAGCTGCCTTGCGACGATAAATCCTGAAAAGGTTGATACAACCGCACCATTCAATAAGCCAGGCCTGAAAAAGGTTGAAGGCAAAGAATGGGATTATGAACTGGTTTATGTTGCTTCTGCTTTTTCTTATAATCCGGCAAAGGTTGAAGTTCCCAAAGGTGCAAAGGTTAAAGTAATTGCAACAACAAAGGATGTCATCCACGGCTTTGAGGTTGCAGGAACAAACATCAACATGATGCTTGAGCCAGGATTCATCAGTGAATATGTGACTACTTTTGACAAGGCTGGCGATTTCCTGATCGTTTGTAACGAGTATTGTGGTGTTGGCCACCATATGATGTCATCTAAAATTGAGGTGGTAGAATAATGAGTACGAATACTGTAAATACAAAAGTTGACCGCCGTGATGGCAAATTGGCAATGGCTCACTTTTATGTAGCATTCATTGCCCTGGCAGTCGGAGGACTTGCAGGCTTGCTGCAGACGCTTGTCCGTTCGGGAAAATTCGAATTACCTTGGGGAATCGGATATTATCAGGTTCTTACAGTGCATGGGGTCCTTTTGGGCCTTGTATTGACTACATTTTTCATTATGGGCTTCCAGCTTGCTGCAGTGAGCAAGACTTCAGGAGCTTTGACTGATAAACAGCGTTTGATGGGCTGGATTGGCTTCTGGCTCATGACAGTCGGTACTGTTATGGCAGCTGTCATGGTTCTATTGAATAAAGCATCTGTCCTTTATACTTTTTATGCCCCTTTACAGGCGCACGCTCTTTATTATGTAGGTCTTACACTTGTTATTGTCGGCAGTTGGATTGACGGTGCCGCATTGATTATGGCTTATGCTTCCTGGAGAAAAGCTAACCCTGGAAAACCTAGCCCGCTTTTGACATTCATGGCAATTGTTAATACGCTTTTGTGGATTGTTGCTTCTATCGGAGTAGCTGCTACCGTACTGTTCCAATTGCTTCCTTGGTCTTTAGGGCTAGTAGATCGTGTTGACGTTTTAGTGAGCCGTACCCTTTTTTGGTACTTTGGCCACCCGCTTGTGTACTTCTGGCTATTGCCTGCCTATATGGCATGGTATGCAATCGTTCCGAAAATCATTGGCGGAAAGATTTTCTCGGATTCATTGGCTAGGATGTCTTTCATCCTGTTCCTGCTGTTCTCGATTCCGGTTGGTTTCCACCATCAACTGATGGAGCCTGGGATTGACCCTGCGTGGAAATTCCTTCAGGTTATCCTGACATTCCTTGTCATCATCCCATCATTGATGACTGCTTTCTCTCTTTTCGCAACTTTTGAGATGTTTGGTCGATCCAAGGGTTCTACTGGTCTATTTGGATGGGTGAAAAAGCTTCCTTGGGGAGATGCACGATTTGCGGTTCCATTCATCGGGATGCTTGCCTTTATTCCTGCAGGTGCAGGCGGCGTAATCAATGCTTCCCATCAGCTGAACCAGGTTGTCCATAATACGATTTGGGTAACAGGACACTTCCATTTAACACTTGCAACATCTGTAGTCTTAACGTTCTTTGGAATCTCTTATTGGCTGATTCCACACTTAACAGGCAGAGTTCTTACAAAGGCAATGAACAAGTTAGCCATTATCCAAGGTGTTGTATGGGCGATCGGTATGACCTTCATGTCAGGAGCAATGCACGCAGCTGGCTTACTAGGAGCCCCTCGCCGATCATCATTCTCAACATATGGCGGAGCTGAAAAGGCTGCAGAATGGATCCCTTACCAGGTTGCACAGGCAGTCGGCGGTTCTATCCTGTTCCTTGGCATAATCTTGATGCTTTATATCTTCATAAACCTTGCATTCTTTGCACCAAAAGGTGAAGAGGAGTTCCCAGTTGGAGAAGTTGCTGACGCAGCGGAAAAAACTCCGATGGTATTTGAAAACTGGAAGCTCTGGATTGGTATTACAGTCTTATTGATTCTTTTCGCTTATACGATTCCTTTCATTGACATGATTCAGAATGCACCGATTGGATCAAAGGGATATAAGTTCTTCTAAGAAGATTATGCCCTGGAATCTTGGTCAACTCTAGTTGACTGGGATGATATAAAAAAGCACTTCACTAATCAGATAGTGAAGTGCTTTTTTTGTTTCCTAGCTGGGAGTGATATATTGACAGCCATTACGGATAAAACAATCAGCAGTGAACCTACCAACTGCAGGATTCCCGGGCGATCCCCGTAAACTAAAACGCCTAGTATAGTGGCGATTACTGGCTCAAGTGTAGCAACAACTGCTGCTGTACTGCTTTCTGTTCTTTCCAGTCCCCATGAATAAGCAAAATATGCGAGAACTGTAGGGAAAATTCCAAGTCCAGCTACATACAGCCACGTACCTCCGTTGAACAAAATGCTCGCCTTGCCAGCAATTCCTGTAGTCGGAATCAGAGCCGCTGCAGCTACAATGAAGGTATACAGTGTGACGGTAAAAGGATGGTATTTCCTAAGAGCTACTTTTCCAAAAATGCTATAAAGAGCATAACCAAATCCTGCCCCAAGACCGATCAGAACAGCAGCAGCTGAAAACGATGCTCCTTCCTGACCGGTTATACCAGCAGCGAGTGTACAGCCTATTATCGTCAGAGCAATTGCGATTAGTTTCCTTCGATCTATGCTTTCTTTCAGGAAGATAAAAGACAGTACTGCCACAAATGCAGGCGAAGTATATAGCAATGCAACGGCAATTGGAATATTCATTAGCTCAATTGCCGTAAAATAACACCAGTTAAAAAAGACGATGCTAAAAATTCCAGTCCCGATAAAAAGAGGTAGATCCTTTATTCTAATCTTAAGATTGCCTCGGTATGCTGCCAGTCCAACAAGAACCAGAATAACTGCCGCAGTCACTACCCTTACTGCGACGATTTCCATGGCGCTGAAACCAGCATCTGACAAACCTTTCACAAAGAAACCAATCAAGCCCCACATAGCCGCAGCGAAAGCGATCATTAAATAAGGCAATTTCTTATACATATTTTCACCACACAGAAAAGATGGCAGCTACACTGCCATCTTCAATTTTTATACTAAATGATAAACTTTATTATATTTTTCATACAAGTAATCTACTAAATATTTAGCATTAAGCCCTTCACCAGTAACATCTGTAAGGATTTCGAGCGGCTTTTTCATTTTTCCGTGCTGGTGAACCTTCTCAGTCATCCATTCCTTCACTGGCAAAAGATTCCCTTCTTCCAGCAATTCCTCAAAGTTCGGCAGATCTTTAAGCATCGCATTTTTAAACTGGGCAGCATACATATAACCTAATGCATACGATGGGAAATACCCAAAGCTCCCACCTGCCCAGTGTACGTCCTGAAGGACACCCTGTGCATCGTTATCCGGTCTGATGCCTAGGTACTGCTCATATTTATCATTCCATATTTGCGGCAGGTCCTTTACCTCGATCTCATCATTGAATAGCCCTTTTTCTATTTCATATCGGACCATTACATGAAGAGGATACGTAAGCTCGTCTGCCTCAATCCTGATTAAACTTGGTTTCGATTCATTGACCGCACGATAAAAATCTACTATTTCCACATCAGAAAATTGCCCGTTTGAATATTGCTGAAGCAAGTTGTAATTATGTTTCCAGAAAAATTTATTTCGGCCGACAAAGTTTTCATAGAAAAGCGATTGAGATTCATGGATGCCCATTGATGTTCCAGAGCTCAACGGTGTACCGATCAAATCCTTCGAAATGTTCTGTTCGTAAAGGGCATGGCCACCTTCGTGAATCGTTCCAAATACCGCTGTCCTGAAGTCGGACTCATCATATTTTGTAGTTACCCTTACATCACCAGGATTTAGACCCATCGCAAATGGATGCACCGTTTCATCCAATCTTCCCGCATCAAAGTCATAACCCATTTGCTTTAAAATATCCAGGCTAAAAGCTTTCTGTTTTTCTTTCGGAAAGTTTTGGAATAAAAATCCGGTCTGTGGTTTATCTGCTGAATTTGAAATTTGCTGGACAAGCGGTACGATTTTTTCACGTAAATCGCCAAATACTTTGTCAAGCACTTCAACTGTTACGCCTGGCTCATACATGTCAAGCAGCGTATTATATTTGTTTCCTTCTGATCCCCAATATTGAATGAACTTCTTGGTGGTTTCTACTAATTTTTCAAGGTAAGGCCTGAACATTTCAAAATCAGACATTTCCTTCGCTTCTTCCCAGACAGTTTCCGCTTTAGATTGAAGAATAACATAGTCCCGGTACTCACTTGCAGGTATTTTCTTATTGCGGTCATAGTCTTTTCTGCACTCTTCCAAAGTCTTGCGGGTGATTTCTGATAGACCTGTTTCATTTAATAGTTTCGCTATGTATGCAGCCATTTCTTCTGAAGTCGACATATTAAATAATTCCGATGACAGGACACCAATTACTTCTGAACGCTGTTCTGCACCCTTCTTCGGAGCTCCAGTCCTTAGATCCCAATAAATTAAAGAAAGCGCCTCCCCATAGGCAGACATCTTCTTCACATAATCCAAAAATTGCTTTTCTGTTTGATTCGCTTCACTCATCCATTTCACCCCATTTTTCTCTTTCTCACTCATCTTATCATACTTTTCTGATATTTTGGTTTACGAAAAATAAAAAAGGATGATGGGCTTGGATTGCAATTTAAACAACATTAAGTTGAATTGAATAAGAGCTATTAACAAAATACCATGTTGCCTAACATAAAAAAGCAACAGGCATGCCTGTTGCTTGGAAAATAGTAATGGATTTTCTTAGATTGCTTATTTAGTTTTTCCAATAGCGACGCGCCAGGTTTCTGGTCCTTCTTCTAGATACTCCCATGAGAAAACTTCTGGACGTTCCATCATAAACTGGTATTGCAGCGGCCTTGGATCATGATCATTGACGATCTGCATGAATTCCCCAGGCTTTAGCGCATCGAAGTTTTGAAATATAGTAGGATGCTTTTCCCGTGGTGCATAGTCAGGTACGTTGATAATTACGCTAAAAGTCATTTTACTCTCTCCTTATTGTAGCTTATTATCTTTACATTTTCATTATAGAAATTGCCGATTATGTATGAAGTGAGCCTGGTCACTGATTTGCTATGATATTGTTAATCAACAAAATTATTGAATACTTAAATTAGCAGAAAATGCATTCTTGCTTCTATGTTACCTTTTTTCCTTCCAGCACCTCTTATCGGGCACATAGAATCAATCTGATATAACAAGGAGATTTCCCCTTAAAAATCGAACTATATTATTAGGAGGCGATGTCTATGAAGGAGCTTGTCGGCAGCTGCGAGCAATGCGGCAAGGAAATATTTTGTCTGGACGGTTTTTTGAATGGTGTTCATACGACAGATGGCAGAGTCCTTTGCTTTGAGTGTGAAAATGATGAAAGATCAGTAAAATAAAAAATCCGCAAAGCAAATGCTTTGCGGATTTCCTGTTATTCCTCGTCTACGGCCAGGTCTTTTACTGGCAGAGGCTCTTCTTCTTTATGAGTTACCTTGCGAAGATTGAACAACGCTTTGATGCTGAACAGCGCCAGGGCTGCAACTCCAATCAAGAAAATGGAGTCAGGAATCGCTCTTAGTGTCAGCAGCATTTGTACTGTATCCTGCTGCAGGAATTCCGCTGAACGAGATGCTGCATAACCGTTGTAGAATGCTTCTTTAATTTGCAAATATCCAACAGGAAGCAACGATAGGAATACCATGCCAGCGAGCCCAACATTTAGCATGATGACAATGAATTTAATCCACTTGTCGCTCCATTTCTCCGGCTTTACAATATTTCGCAATGAGTAGACTAACACTGCTCCTGCGAACATTCCGTATACACCCATCATTGAAGCGTGGCCATGGGTAGATGTCAGGAATTGCCCGTGTTCGAAGTAGCTGACTGCAGGCAGATTGATTAGGAAGCCAAGTACCCCTGCACCTACAAGGTTCCAGATTGCTACAGAGATTAAAAACCAGAATGTTCCTTTATAAGGAAAGTCTACCCCGCCATCACGCATCATTTTATATTGTTCATATGCTTCTAAAATCAGCAGTGTCAATGGAATGACTTCTAAAGCTGAGAACACTGCGCCGAGGGCGATCCAAACTTCTGCTGACCCGTTGTAATAATAGTGATGTCCAATACCGATGACTCCCGCTCCCATCAGCAGGATCAACTGGAAATACAATGCTTTGACTGTTGATTTTTTTGTAACAAGCTTCATCTGGACCATCAAGAAACCGATGACTACAACTGCGAATACCTCAAATATTCCTTCTACCCATAGATGGATAATCCACCAGCGCCAGTAATCAGCGAATGTATAATGCGTTCCTGGATTGATCATGAAGGCAAAGAAGTAAAACGCTGGAACTGCTATCGCTGAGTAGAACAATAGATGGATCAAGCCACCTTTATCAGACTCCCGCTTCAAGCCGCTCTTAATTCCGCGGAGTACTATATACAGCCAGATCAGCATACCGATTGCAAGAATGAATTGCCAGATGCGTCCCAGTTCGAGATACTCCCAGCCCTGATGACCTAAGAGGAACCAGTTGTTTCCAAGGTAGCCATTAGCGCCAAGCCACTGCCCTATCATGCTGCCAGCTACAAGGACTACCAAAGCCCAGAACAGAATGTCTACCAATAATCCCTGGCGTTTCGGTTCATGCCCGCCTACAAGCGGTGCTACAAAAATACCCATTCCAAGCCACGCTGTTGCAATCCAGAAAATCGCCAGCTGCAGATGGAACCCTTTCGTAATGTTGAATGGAAGGATATCATGGATCCACTTCATTCCGAAGAAGCTGTCCGGTTCGATATAGTAGTGTGCAAGAAGCGCCCCAAACATCGCCTGGACGAAGAACAGCACCGAAACCACAGCAAAATATTTACCTGTTTTTAATTGTGATGAGGTTAATGGCAGCTTCATTAAATCTATTTTTGGGAAGTTCCCTTCCTTATAGGCTTCCTGCATTCCAAGATGGTAACGATAAAACACATACAAGATAAGTCCAACAAATAATATCAGGATTGTTACACTGGCACCGCTCCACCAAACGGCTGAGAATGACAAGGTGTTGCCTGCATCTTCATAATATGGCCAGTTATTCGTATACGTAATATTATCATCAGGTCTTTCAGTACTAGAAAGCCATGCAGTCCAGAAGAAGAAATCTGAAATCTGTTCAATTTGGTCCCCTTTTGAAACCCAAGCGCGATCCCCTGCTGGCATGTGCTTTTCCTGGATCAGGCGAGGCTTAAGTCCCCAATGGTCTCCTTCTGTAAAAATCCCATGATAGAATTCTCTTACCTTACTATGTCCGTAAATCTGAGCATCGGTTAGTACCAGTTTGTCTGTATCGGGTACATAACGATTTTCACGCATTTCCTTCTTTACATTGACGCGAATGATTGCTTGTTCATCCTTGCTTAATTCTTTAAATTCCTTATCGTATTTTTCCAATGACCGGAAGTCCTGCATTCCTTCTGTATAAATTTTCAATGCTTCAGCTGTATAGTCAGGCCCCATATATGAACCATGGCCCAAAACCGTTCCATAATCCATCAAACCATACTTTTGAAAAACAGCCTGCCCTCCCATGATGCTTTCCTTCGTTAAAATGACTTTCCCGTTCTCGCTTGTTACTTCGATTGGCCGTGGAGCCATTTCTTTAAAAATCCAGTATCCCCCTGTCAGGAGCACTGTAAAGCTGAGTAATAATGTAATAATGAGTACGGATTTCAACAGTGAGTTCCGATTCTTCTTCACCACTGCTTTTGTGGATGTCCTATGTTGGATTTCCATTTCCACACATCCCCTTTCCTGTTTGTTTTACACCTTCATTTTAAAAGCAATCGAATGTATATTTTGTGAAGTATCGCATTTACTAGGTGTGATTTTTCACACAGGAATGAGAATAATTTTCAAAAAAACGTCAAAATATGATTCAGGTCACTTAGCCCTTCTTTTTAGGTTGATAAAATCATAGTAGAAACTTAATCGAAGGTAGAGGAGCAGATTATTATGCATATATCCCAGATCAAGCAGCAGCTAAGGGAAGTACCTATTTTTAAAGAACTTTCAGCTCAGGAATTGGATACGATCGTTGAAATTGCCCAGCCAAGGTTTTATAAAAGCAAAATGTACGCATTTATGCAGGGTGATACTCTGGATCGGGTATTTTTTATAAATTCAGGAAAAGTAAAGATTTATAAAACCGATTCATCGGGACGTGAACAAATTGTATCAGTGCTTGAAACCGGAGAGATGTTCCCACACGCAGGTTTCTTCAGAAAGGGACTGTATCCTGCACATGCAGAGGTAATGGAGGATTCACAGCTGATTGTTATCCCCATTAGCAAATTTGAGGAAATACTTGTGGCATACCCTGAATTATCAATTAAATTATTCAGAGTTCTGGGAGAGAAAATTGTTGACCTGCAGGCACGCCTTGAGGAACAGATTCTCCATAATACGTATGAACAAATCATCATGCTGCTGCTCCGCCTATGCAAGACAAATGGTGAGAAAATGAAGCATGGATTTAAACTGACGACACATTTTACGAATAAAGAGTTTGCCAATATGATTGGAACCTCTCGTGAAACAGTGAGCAGGACTATCAATTATTTAAAGAAGAAGGATTATCTTAGTGTGGATGACGATGGATGTTATCTAATTGATCATGAGAAATTGCATCAAGAATTATTTTAATAGGTTCTTTTAAGAATCACTCTTCATGATCCAGCACAAAAAACCGAAGCTTGAATGTCATCATCAGTGAGTTGTATAAGATTACGAGTAGATCTTCTTATTTGTTAAGTGATGCACGTCACGGAAGAATTAATTGAAAATTATTATCATTTAAATAGATAAATTTACTGAGGAGCTGAGGGTAATGCAACAGAAAACTATTGAACTAGATGTAAGAGAGGATATCAATAACAAGCTGGAGCCATTTCAAAAAATAATGGAGGCCATTTCAGAGCTGCAATTAAACGATATTCTTATTCTCCACGCACCGTTTAAGCCTGTCCCTTTATACGGAGTCATGAAGGCTAAAGGCTTTGACCATGAAGCCGAAAAGATCGATACAAAGCACTATAAAATCACTTTTACTAAAAAAGGAGGGAAATAGGATGATACTCGACAACCGGGGACTAGAACCGCCACAGCCTATGATGAGAACGCTCGCGGCACTTGAAGATTTGGATAAGGGGCAAACACTTGTGATCATAAATGATCGCAGGCCCATGTTCCTGTTTGAACAATTAGATGAACTTGGATATATTTATTTGACTGAACAGCAGGATGATGGGAGCTATAAAGTCACTATTTCCCGAAAAGCGGGGTGATCACATGATTCAGGTTAGTAAGGGGAACGAAACAAATATTAAACTGCCCTTTGCTTTCATTGCTTTTAGCATGTTCGCTATGGTTCTTTCACAGCTTCTCCTATTACTTAATGGGGAACTGTTGATATCAGGGACCTACCGAATTCCAGCTATATGGTCTGCTGCCCACTTGTTTGTACTTGGATGGGCATTAATGGCCGCCATGGGCGCCATGTATCAGCTTGTGCCTGTTGCATTCTTAACCCCTATCTGGAATGAAAAATTCGGATTTGTGCAATTTTCAGTGACCGCTGTGGGAATCGCAGCATTCGCAGCTGCTTTATACATTAGGCCTCAGGATGCATTGATTCCTGGAATCCTGACTTTAACAGGAATTTTAATGTTCCTTTTCCAGATGTTCATGACCCTTAAAAGCCAGGCTAAACCAAACATACTTTCGCTGTTCGTAGGCTCTGCCCTTTTTTCTTTGCTGGCTACCGTCACACTTGGCATTATGCTTGTCCTTAGCATTAGAACAGGATTTGCATCTGGTCATTACCAGATTATATTCAAAAGTCATTTAGTCATGGGAACCGCAGGCTGGTTTACTCTGTTGATTTTCGGTTTTTCTTATAAAATGGTGCCGATGTTCTCACTTTCCCATGGTTATTCGATGAAACCGGCTGCCTATATATTCACCGTTTATATAACAGGCATAATCGCACTGATAAATACATTTATTTTTGAAAGCTTTCCGCTTCAAATTGCAGGTACATTCCTGCTGTTCACTGGCTTCCTGCTGTTCACATGGCATATAAAAAAAATAATAGACAAGCGGGTCAAGAAGAAGCTAGACCGGCCATTCATATTTGCTTTAATGGCAATTGTATGGGGTGCTGTAATCCATTTTTTAGCTTTTTTCAGCAGTGCGGCGGGCTTGCTGCCTAAACTGGCGGGCCCCCTCCTATTCTTATATTTGATTGCTTGGATTGCTTTCAGCATTATCGGATACTTGTATAAAATTGTTCCCTTTCTATGGTGGACACACAAATACAGCAAGGAGATTGGAAAACAAAAGGTCCCTTCCTTAAAGGAGATGATGGATGAAAAAATGGCCCTGCCGCTATTCATCATGTTCACTGCCGGGGTATGCTTCCTTGTCTCCTCCTTCGCAGCAAAATGGATTTATTTATTTTACCTTGGCCAGGGACTGCTTTTGATCGCAGCGACTTTATTCAGCATAACAATTACCAAAGTGGTACGAAAATAAGGAGGAATTGTAAATGACGGATTTAAAAAATAAAATAAGAGAAAATTTAAAAACAGTAATTGACCCAGAATTGAATATCAATGTAGTCGATTTAGGCTTGATTTATGATATTGATTTACCTGAACCAAGAACGGCAAGAGTACTGATGACACTCACAACACCTGGCTGCCCTCTCCATGACAGCATTGTGAACGGCATCAAATACTGTGTAATGGGCATGGAAGAAATCGATCATGCAGACGTCCATTTAACATGGGACCCTGCCTGGACACCGGATATGATGACTGACGATGGTAAACGAATGCTGCAGGGATATTAAAAAAGGAAAAAAAAGAAACGCCTGTGTAATCAAGCGTTTCTTTTTATTTATTTGGGGTTTGAAAGGCCAAATGACAATGCCTGGCGAAAGTTATTTTCTGCTTCCTGCAAATCGGCAATTTGAGCTTCATCTTGCTGAAATTCATTTCTCAAAGCTTCAGAGCTTGAAGTCAGTGCTTTTGAAATTCTATGGAAATCAATAAAAGAATAATTCATTGCCATCCCTCCAATCTTTAATAGATAAATGTAGTTTATTCGCCAATCAAAAAAATTATTCCAGAAGAACAAGCTTAAGAATGATGGAGACTCGAGTATTCCGAGTTCCCTGTCTTCCTTCAGTTACCTGCAATATTCTAAGATGAGTCGCATCAATCTTTACCTAATATACCTTTCACTTGATAATCACTTCCATTTGTTAAATTTCAAAATCAAGAAAAGCCGCATCCTGATGGAGGCGGCTTTTCTTATTTAACATGATATATCATGGAAAAGAACAGCTTTACTTATCAACCCGTGGCGGACGCTTTCCCCAATACTGGTAATAGTCTGTCCGGATAAATCCATTGAAAAGCTTTCGCTTCTTTGTTGCTGGTTTTCCGTATACTTGTTCAAATTCCTCATTTGATGAAAGCATGTAGATGGACCAGGTATCAAGAGGTGCAAATGTCCTGCCCATTTCCTTGTACATTTCCTCCACTGCTTTTTTCTCACCCAGTCGCTCGCCATACGGAGGATTACCCACAATAACCCCGTATTCCTTTCTGGTCGTGAAGTCCTGGACCCGCATTTGCTTGAAGGAAATAAGATCGCCAAGCCCTGCCTCGAAAGCATTCTCCTCTGCAATCTTGACCATTCTGTGGTCGATGTCCATTCCGCTTATATCTAGAGGCTGGTCATACTTCGCTAAATCTTCCGCCTCAGTCCTGACGTCGTCCCAAATAGATTCCGGTATCAGGCTCCATCCTTCAGAGACAAATTCACGATTGAAGCCTGGTGCGATATTTTGGCCAATCAAAGCTGCTTCAATTGGAATTGTCCCTGACCCACAAAATGGGTCGACAAATGGTTTATCTGGAGTCCAATTTGTCAGCATAATTAGGGCTGCAGCCAGTGTCTCTTTTAACGGGGCTTCACCCTGATCTGTACGGTAGCCGCGCTTGTGGAGCCCGCTGCCACTTGTGTCGATTGTCAGCGTTACGACGTCTTTAAGGAGGGCTACCTCTATTTTGAACAATGGACCGTTTTCTTCGAACCATGTCGTTTTTTTATACTGGGTCCTCAATCGTTCAACGATCGCTTTCTTCACGATTGCCTGACAATCCGAAACGCTGAAAAGCTTTGATTTCACTGATTTCCCTGATACAGGAAACTCTGCATCCTCTGGCAGAAGTTGTTCCCACGGAAGGGCCTTTGTTTTTTCAAACAATTCATCAAATGTATAAGCCTTGAATTCGCCCACTTTAATTTTGACTCTGTCAGCCGTGCGAAGCCACATATTGCTGCGAGCGATTGCAAGTGCGTCTCCCTTATATGTAATCTTGCCGTTTTCAACTTCACATTCGTAACCCAGGTCACGTACTTCCTTGGCAACAATCGCTTCAAGACCCATTGCAGAAGTCGCGATCAAATCAAAATTCTTCATAATTTCACCCTTATATCAGAAATAATTTTCGTGTGTAACTTATGCTTAAAATGCCCAATAACAATTAATATACATAAAAAAAGCTCTCCTGGCAAAAGGAGAGCTTTAATAAACACTCATACAAATCCATTAATAACGTTCTGTAAGCCATGTTTTGTACCTTTGTACTGCAAACGACCATAAGTCTCGTACTCCGGTGGTAATCATCTATCTACAGATGATGAATCATCTGTCCTTCTCTTCGTTGAGTTCCTCCAAGAAGGTGCCCCTACCATCGTTTGGGTTTCTCGCTCGTGGGGTTTACCTCGTTCCACCCTTTCCATTTCTGGGAAGGCTCCGTCACTGTGGCACTTTTATAGGTATTCATGCCATATCGTTGCCGACTTAGGCATTTTCCCGGCCGTCAACCGAGTGTGAACCCGGCTGCCCTGGCTTATGAATTGGCCAGGCACGAACACTACAGGCATCTCAGCCTGTGCGAGCATGGACTTTCCTCTGCAGCAAAACTGCAGCGATTACCCGAACGTTATTAACAGCTTCATGAAGTATTATATTTAATATTGACATCAAATGCAATGGTAATACATTTCATAATCTAGCAGAAACTGGTTTAATCGTAGAGTTTGTCTCCAAATACGTGTTTCTCAAGATTTGACAGCCTTTTAAGGATATCAAAATTAGTAGTGCCTGCTGCCTGTGTACTTGGTCGGCGTGACGTTTCATCTAGCTGCTTTTTCAAGCGAAGATTATCCTGCTGCAGTTCTTCTATCTCCTGCTGCATCAATTCATAATCTTTGATGATTAAATCAAGAAACTTATCAACATCTTCTGGCTTATAACCACGCATAGCTGTTTTAAATTCTTTTTCCAAAATATCTTTTGCAGTTAATTGTAATTTATCGGATAGCATTCCATTCACCTCAATATACCCCTATCGTCTAATTTATTTTTTCAAAAACACAGCGATTTGTCAATTTTTCTTTTCTTAAGCTTCATTCGTTACCATCGTACCTTAATTTCACGGAGTAAAAATCGGTCTAAACATTTTACGAATCTTTCAGGTGACGGTCGAAAAGAGGAAGATACCAATTAAAGTAATAGTAGAAGTTCATTTACGTAAATTATAATTCCATATAAATTCCTCAATTCACGTTAAAACCCCTGTTTTCTTAATTGTTCTTCTTCAACAATCATTTGGAGATCATACATAGTAATCAATCTCACTTCATACTCGTTTGTTTCTCCGTATTTTATTGCTGTTTCATACATAAACTTGGGACTGCCTTCTATTTCAGGATCATACAGCAGAATCATCACGTCACTTTTTTCTACAAAAAACTGATTCTTCAGCCTGAACTGCCACGGCTTTTCATATGGTTTCCGTGATATCGAATCCACATGGTCCGCACCTGAAAGAATGGATTCATACCATTCCTTGTTAGCCTCTTTCCACGTTTCTTCCTGGTTAAGGAATGGAGTGAACACAGATAATTTCAGGTCTGGATATTCCTCCTTTAATTCATACACAGCTTCGCCTGCCCATAATTCGACACCAAGCTGCCCACTGATCATTACCCATTCCAAGCCTTCCTCAACTAAAGGCAGCAAACTTTTTTTGATTGCAATTTTTATGTATTCAGCTGCAGGATGATCATGTTGAAATATCCCAAGCTCAAAAGGTTTATAGCCAGAAATAGCAACGACTTTTGCCATTATATCTCCTTCAGGTTTGATTTTCAGGTCTAGATAAATTTTGCAAATGCCTTATATCAAAAATATTTACCTATTGAATGTATTCCCTTGTTAGGTCAAATATTAATCCTCCCAGCGTAATTATTCTTTTTATTTTCCTGCAGAATTTCAAATGACCTTAAAAAAACAAGGGCTAAATAGCCCTTGCAGAAGTTATTTTATCGTCCAAATCCCATGCCTGGTCCTGGTCCAAAGCCTGAAGGACCTGGTCCCATGCCTGGTCCCATCCCCATACCTGGTGCTCCACCAAATCCTGGGCGCGGCCTTGGGCCAATCGGACCAACTCCTGGGCCTGAACCGCCATAGAAATTCTGATTTGTTACCTGGTTCACTGTAGACTGTGTTTGCGGGAAATAATGGACATGATCATAATTAATATGATTTACATTTGTAGTGTGAGTCGGATGTACGTGTGGAACCACATTATTAACATAATTATGGTTTACACAACATTTAGTAGGATGAACTACTGTTGGCAATACATTTGTCGGTTTGCAGTACATAGTGCATAACTCCTTTCCTATAGACTTATTCTTTACATTATCAGCCTATGAAAAAGCAGTGCGTCTTGTACTAATGAAAACACCTATTTTTTCCGGAGAATCTGCCGTGCAAGCAAAAATAAAAAATTAAAGGAATGTGTAAAAGTTGTCCTTAAGGCCACTGAAAATAACAGCAATAAGTGTAATAACAACAAAATAGAGAACTAAAACCGCTTTATACATTTTACCAGCCCCGTAAAAATTATTAATTTTTTTGTTCCATACAATTTTACATTTTACAATGTCAGAACAGTTCATACAACAGAATATTACAGGTTTATTGCTGGTAAATGTTAAAATTTTGTTACAATTCCAGAAATCATGCCGAAAAGTGCGGTAAATACGGTTTATTTTGACGAATCCTGCGCTTGCCCGGGAAATGCTTTCCGGGAAATTCTCATGATTCTTTTCTGAAGTTCTTCATTGAAAATCATGTCTTTTTTTGTAGTGCCTTCATCGCTTAAATGGATTGATTCTGCAAGCCGGCAATATTCTAATGCCAGCTCAAGGTCCTTTTCCCGATGCTCAAAATGCTTGGCAAGCTCTATGCATGCTTCCTTTCTGTCCTTACTTGTCCCTTTTTCAGCACTTTCTTTCCACAATGAGACGGCTTGTGCCCAGTCCTTGTTTCGTTTATATTCAGCAGCCAAGGCATGCTTGGCAGCAGCTTCCTGTTCGTTTCCTCTCTCAGCCAGCCCGCTGAACGTTTGTTTAGCCTTATCCGATTCTCCCAGGTAGGAAAACCAGCGTCCAACTTCGTAGGTTTCTCTTGCCGATTGAGATTTGTCCCTTCCTAAAAGCTGATAAGTCAGATGTGTATAAAGCGTTAATAGTGACAGGATGTCCGTTTCATTATGCTTGATCACTCCAAGCAGCCCTTCTGGATTCTTTCTTTCCAAAAAGTCGAAATAAATCATTGGCGCAAGGAATCCCGGGATATCATCTTTTCGTTCCAGACCAAGCACTTCCTGTTCCACAATGCTTAACTTCATTCTCTCAATTTTATGCTTCCACATTCGCCTTGCAGCATGGTATAGGTCAAAGTGGCCATAGGCAGGCAATTTGGGAACATGATCCCTTACGAGAGTGTGCCTCGTCTTGACCTGTGGCCAGTCAAATGCCTTCCCATTATAGGTTACCAGGGTAGTATAATCCGCATTTTCAAGAAAGCTTTGGTAAAGAGCAACTTCGGCGCCTGGCTGCGGAAGAATATGCTGTTTTAATTTTATTGAATTACCTGATACACTTGCATGACCCAGCAAAAAGATCGTATTGCCCGCCCCGCCGCCAAGCCCCGTGGTTTCTGTATCAAAAAAAACAAGATCCTCTGGTTTATGGCCTGACGCTGATAGTGGATGCCTGGTTTCTTCATTATTCCAAAGGGAAACCGCCTCCAGCAAATCACCGAATCGGTAGCTGCCATGCTTGTAATCAAGCGGATAGCTGACTTCCCTTACCAAACAGTACTGGCCATCGAAATAGAAGGGGGAAACGGATTCTTTTTCCCAAACATCGAAAAACGGAATTTCTGGAGTATCCTGAACTGGAATCATTTCAGCTTTAGGTTTTTCACTTCCGCTTTTAATATGAGGTTTTAAGCGGTTCAATTTATTCTTAAGACTCATTTTCCCCCTCCTTCTTTAAACTGCTGCTTTAAGGAACATGTTTAAAATTTTTACAACGTCATTTTTTGAATGAATTGATGTCGTATCTGTACCAATACATGAAGGACAGCCGTTAGAACATTGGCAGTTTATTACCATTTGTTTAGTTTGTTCCAATATCGCTTCAATACCCGAATAGATTTTTTCACTGAGACCTATGCCACCCGGGTAACGGTCGTAAAAAAAGATTGTCGGTTTCTCATTATGAGCAGCTTTCACTTGCGGTACAACATGGACATCAGATGGATCACACATGACAAATAATGGTGCAATATGCTTTAATGCCTGAGAAGTGCCAATCAGGCCCTCTTCAAGACGGTCATCATTAAATTCAGACAGCTCTTTATTTAGTGAAATCCAAGCTGAACTCGTATGCAATTCTTCTTCTGGAAGAAAGATTGGGCCTGAACCGATATTCTCATGTGTTTCAAATCTGATTTTCTTAAAAATGGTTGCCATCGCCCTGACACTGACATCTCCAAAACCAATTTCAGTTTCTTTATTGCCTCGATGCTTGTCCTCTTCGAGAACACTTAGCTGGACTGCTAGATTGGCATCTGTGAAATAGTCGACATCCACCTCACGGACGAACGCTTTTTTCTCCTCCCAATCAAGCTTTTCTACCTGGAATTGGATTCCCTGATGCAAATATATCGCTTCCTCATGTAAAAGCGTCATTGCCGAAAAGGTATCCATTTCCCCAATCACTCTTACATTTGCTACATCAGATTGATCGATTATCACCACGTTTTCCTGTGACGCAGAACGAAGGCTGATATTGTGTGCCGGGAAAGCATCATTCATCCAATACCATTTGTTACCGTTTTGATGAAGAATCCGTTCCTCTGTTAAATACTCTAAAATCTCTTCAATTTCCACTGCTCCAAACGTTTCTCCATTTTTAAATGGCAGTTCATATGAAGCACATTTTATATGGTCGATCAGAATGATTAGGTTGTCAGGATTAATTCTAGCCGTTTCCGGACTGCGATTAAAAAAGTAATCCGGATTTTGGATGACATACTGGTCAAGGGGGCTAGAGCTTGCCACCATGATGACAACCGACTCTCCGTGCCTTCTGCCTGCCCTTCCAGCTTGCTGCCATGCACTTGCGATTGTTCCAGGGTAGCCGTTCATGATGCACACCTGAAGCTGCCCAATATCGACTCCAAGTTCAAGTGCATTAGTGCTGACAACTCCGTATATATCTCCAGATCTAAGACCCTTTTCTATTTCACGCCTCTCAGTAGGCAGATATCCTCCTCGATAGCCCCTGATCGCTTTTGGGCCGAGTTTATGTTTAACCAGTTCCTGGAGATAGGTCAACAATATTTCCACTCTGACTCTGCTGCGCGCAAAGACAATCGTCTGGATTTTATTTTTCAAGAACTCTCCTGCAAGACGTCTGGTTTCAAGTGTAGCACTCCTGCGGACGTTAAGCGGGATATTTACGACAGGCGGGTTGTAAAATAAAAAATGTTTCCTTCCTGAAGGTGCGCCGTTATTATCGATCAGGACCATATCCTTTTCAGTCAGTCCTTCGGCAAGTTCAAGTGGGTTGGCAATTGTTGCGGACGTGCAGATAAAAACTGGATTACTGCCATAATAATTGCAGATTCTCTTCAGCCTTCTGATCACATTCGCCACATGGCTGCCGAATACTCCCCGGTAAATATGCAATTCATCGATTACAACATATTTTAAGTTTTCAAAGAGCGACACCCACTTTGTATGGTGCGGAAGAATTGCTGAATGGAGCATATCAGGGTTTGTGATGACAATGTGGCCAGCCCTCCTCACCTTCTGGCGGATATTTGATGGTGTATCACCGTCATATGTATAACTATTGATCGAGAGCTCAGCCTCTTGGATCAATTCATTGATTTCACTTTTCTGGTCCTGCGCGAGTGCTTTTGTAGGGAACATATAGAGTGCTCTTGCATTGGGATCACTTATGATTGACTGGAGCACAGGTAGATTATAGCAAAGCGTCTTTCCTGATGCCGTTGGTGTGACCGCTACAATGCTCTGTCCACCCATTATTTGCTCATAAGAAGATTTCTGGTGAGTATAAAGGCGGGAAATGCCCCGTCGCTCCAATGCATTTTTCAATATTCCACTTAAATCCTCTGGCATTTCTTTTGTTTGTGCCTCTTTTTCCTCTATCGTATGCCAATGGACTATATTTCTCTTAACCGATTCACTGACTTTTAATTCTGTTAAAATCTCTTGCAAACTTTTCCGCACTTTCATTTCGTTCACCTCGTTATCCCTATTTTAGCGAATAAACGTTCGTTGCAAAAGAAAAATGATAAATAATTATAGCTGCTATTTTTTGGCATGGACTTTTGAATTGATATTCCTGTTATTTTTAGTTCGCTTGAGCATTTCAGGGAATGAAATCCATGAACCTACTCTTCCTTTCAATAATAAACAGGCAATGCAAAGAATTTGTTATTTGTTAGACTGTGGTAAACATGATTGTTGATTCTAAATTAACAATAACCATTAACTCATTCTTTTGTTAAAATAGTATGAGATTAATATAGCCTCAACATTGGAGTGTTTCTTTTGAATAAAATAGATATTAAAAAAGTGCTTTCTGGTTTCTCGCTTTTTAGAGACCTGGATGATCATGATTTAGAAAAAATTGTTGAAATATCGATTTCCAGGGAATGGAAGAAAAACAGCCATGTATTCCTTCAGGGAGATCCGCTTGAAAATGTATATTTTATTAATGAAGGGAAAGTAAAGATTTACAAAAGCGATGCAAATGGACGGGAGCAGATTGTTGCAATTCTTAAAAAAGGAGAAATGTTCCCACATGTTGGCTTTTTCCGCAAAGGGGGTTATCCTGGCTATTCAGAAGTGTTAGAGCAAACGAGCCTTGTTGTCGTGCCTATTTCGCAGTTCGAGAAGGTCCTTGTCGAAAATCCTCATTTGAGCATTAAGGTATTTAAAGTGCTTGGAGAAAAGATTGTTGACCTGCAGGAAAGGCTTGAGGCACAAATTTTGAATAACACATATGAACAAATCGTAAAACTGCTATTAAGGCTTGGAGAGCTACACGGCGAAAAACAAGAAAATGGCACAATACTTCTAAAGTCCGATTTTACAAATAAAGATTTGGCAAACATGATTGGCACGACAAGGGAAACAGTAAGCAGGACCCTTACCCGAATGAAGAAGGATCAGGTTATTTTTACTGACCATCATGGAAATATGATTTTGGACACTGAGTTATTGTTGAATGAACTTATATAAGGACTGCCTCCTCCAGAATACACAAGCCCGCTGCATTATATCAGCGGGCTTTTAACATTTTTATTTTTTATTCTGTCTTGCTTAATTGCATCATTGTTTCCATATCTTCCTGCGCTGTTGTAATCAGTTTCAAATTAAAGGTATCCTGAAGCACCTGCATCACACCTTCAGAAATGAACTCAGGCGGCTTTGGTCCAATACGGATATCCTGGATGCCTAGGCTGAACAGTCCCAGCAGGATGGCTACTGCTTTTTGCTCGAACCAGGAAAGAACGATGCTCACTGGAAGTTCGTTCACATCGCATTCAAAAGCATCTGCCAATGCTTTAGCAATCTTAACGGTGGAAACAGAGTTATTACATTGTCCGAGGTCAATGTATCTCGGAATATCCGTACCTGGAACAACTCCGTAATCAACATCGTTAAAACGGAACTTACCGCATGAAGTAGTCAGAATTACTGCCTCAGGAGGAAGAGATGTTGCAAGCTCACGGTAGTATTCGCCGCCTTTTCCTGGCGCGTCGCAGCCTGCGATGACGAAGAAGCGCTTAATCTTTCCATCTTTCACTGCCTGAATGACTTCTGGAGCTAGACCAAGTACAGTTTCGTGGTGGAAACCTGTAACTAGAGTTTCTTCAGAATTCATATCGGCTTCTGGAAGCTCCAATGCTTTTTCAATCAACAAGGAGAAATCATCATTTTCAATTTTTCTTACATTTTCAAGTCCTGCCACTTCGTAAGTAAACATACGATCTGCGTAGGATCCTTTAATTGGCATTACGCAGTTTGTCGTCGCAAGAATCGCTCCGGGGAATTTTTCAAACAGGCGGCGCTGGTCAAACCATGCCTTCCCGATGTTCCCTTTAAGGTGCGGGTATTTTTTCAATGCTGGATAGCCATGGGCAGGCAGCATCTCTGAGTGAGTATAAATATTAATGCCTTTTCCTTCTGTCTGTTTAAGCAGTTCTTCTAAGGCGAATAAATTATGGCCAGTAACAACGATGCACTTACCTTCAATCTTATTCTGGCTTACACGAACGGGCTGTGGAATGCCCAGACGGCTAGTGTGTGCTTCATCTAGCATTTCCATTACCCGCACTGCTGATTGGCCAACTTTCAATGCCATATCAATATGCTCCTGAACATTGAAGTTGGAATTGGTCAATGTCATATATAGTGCTTCGTGAGTAGTTGCGTCTACAAACGGGTCTGTAAATCCAAGCTGATTAGCATGCGTCCTATATGCTGCAATTCCTTTTAAGGCAAAAATAATGGTATCCTGCAGGCTCGCAATTGTTTCATCTTTTCCGCAAACTCCTACGACTTTACAGCCGCCTGTTGGTGTCTGTTCACATTGGTAACAAAACATGTGTATTCCCCTCTTCTGCTTTATTTACTGTTTCAGCATACAAAGGAACACAAATTTGTTATGTGACCTAAATCACACTAAAGGCATTTTTCACAAAGTGTTCATAAAACGATGGCAAAAAAAAAAACGCAGGAATGATTTGATCTAACAAGCATGTGCAGAGAATAATTGAACACGGACATTCTGTCTCTCATATTCTATTATAAGAATTTCTGCAGAGGAGGATGAGACACGATGGCACCTAACCATCCTGATCGCCCAAAAAGACATGAAGCCCTGGAACAATGGTTTAAATCAATGAATCAAATCATGCAGGAAAAACCTGTAAAAGGAATATTGCAAAGTATTGACGATTTTTTCAGACAGCCCTTCCCCTATTCCCCAATTCATGTTGCCTTAAATGAAACAGACACGGAATATGAAGTGACAGCTGAACTGCCAGGTATTAAAAAAGACCAGATTTCCATCGATGTAATAAACAACTCGTTGACGATCACTCTAAATAAGTCAGAGACATCTACTGAAATCAACGATTTAGAAAAAACACACAAGCACAGATCCTCAATGCAAAGATCCAGCAGAACCATACCATTTGCTCAGCCTATTAACGAGAGGAAAATACGGGCTTCCTACATCGATGGTCTACTCAAAATAAAAATTGCTAAGAAACCAGGTAAGAAAATAGATATTTTAATAGATCAAGACTAAAAAAGCAGGCAATCGCATGCTTTCTGTTTGTAGACAAAAAGGGTTCGAAATGTTCTCATTCCGAACCCTTTTTGCGCATCGATGACTAGAGCAGAAAGTGCAAGACTCAAACGGGGCAGGTAAGCGATAAAATATCCTCTAGAGACTCTAGCAAATAGTCATAAGCAACCTTCAAAGAACCATTCAACCCGTTTTGACACACACGAATGAGGGTGGACTAGAAAAAGGACACATTAAATTGGTCCACCAATAAAGCCTCTTGGTTACTTGATAGTATAAAAATTGGAAAAAGAGGACACCAATAAGGCCTCTTGGTTATCTGATAGTACAAAAAATTGGAAAAAGGAGTCGCCAATAAGGCCACTTGGCTACCTGGAAGAACAAAAAATGGAAAAATACGTCACCAATATGGCCACTTGGCTAACTAAAAGAGCACAAAAGAAAGACTGTAAACAAGCTCGATTTTTACCGAGTTTGTCTACAGTCTGAGCAGAGCAGGCAATCGCCTGCTTTTGCTTTTACACTTTAAACATTCCGCCGAGCCCTTTAACCAGAGATGAAACCTGAGTCACTGCATTCATCATCTGGCCTGCGGTGTCTACCATCTTATTGACATCAAGATTCCCGTCCTGGCTTTTAAATGAATTCATGATTGATTGCAATCCTGATGGCTGCTTTGGCATAAATGCCTGCTGTGGATAAGGATTGTAATTTTGAAATTCAGACTGCTGGCTGTAGTATCCGTAAATCGGGTCATCCTCTGGCTGGAGCGGATTTTGGAAAAGCATTTTTGAATAATTATTCTTTGGTTGCGCCATTGAATATTGTTGGTTCCATTGAGGATTGCCCTGCATATATGGATTGATTGGGTAATCCTGCTGTATATATTGATTTTGCCAATTTCCCTGCATGCTGTTCCATTGAGGGTTTACATATTGTTGAGGGTACGGCTGCTGCCGGTTCAAACCTTGATTATTCCCATTCCAATTATAAGTTCCCTGATAATATTGATTTTCCCAAAACTGTGGCTGATAGGCATGCGTCTTGTTCCTGCGGCCAAACATGGGCGAACATCCTCCTCCATAGTTCATTACGATATCTTATGATGTAATCGCCCAGATGGTGATAGGGTTTGGAAATGCCTTCCGCTTTTGTCTAATGATGAAAATAATTGTCGGAAGTTTAAATTTTTGAAAAATAAAGGACAATTCCATTTTCATGATACGATGAGTTCAAATGATGGAGGAGGATGAAAAGATGAACGTTCACGAACTTAAAAATCTATTTGCCCAAACAAAAGAATACACTCCGGAACATGTGAATGAATTACTCGATTTCACAAAAAAATCGTATATTCAGAATGAAATAACCATTAATGAATACCGGAACCTTGTTCGTGAGCTGGAATTGCAAGGAGCCTTCATTCCAGAAGATCAGAAAGAATTCTCTATCTAAATAAAAAATTAAAGCACCAGATTCCTCTGGTGCTTCTTTATTTGCCTATTTTATTTTCTAGAGCCAGGATCATACTGTTTAAAATAAACTCGACAGACTGAATTTGGTCAAGAAACCTCTTCCGGCTGGTTTCTGGAAAAAATGCTTGAACGGAAATTACTTCTATATAATCAGCTGCAGTTTCAATTTGACTTGAATGTAGATTTTTAGGTTTATGCTCAATAACCCAATTTGTCGCTGCTTCTTTCCATAGTATTGCAGTCTCTTTCACCTCGTCTGCAAAAGGCTTAACCTCTGTATGGAAATCCCCTCTGGTGCCTTCCTGTTTCGAAAACTCATATCGCCTTTGAGCGCTCTCTGAATAACCTATCAATTTTTTAGATAATTCTATTATTTGTTGTTGCTGATCCATTTTTTCTTCCTGCTTTCCTAAAATTAACCGATTGTTATAAATATGGAGGCCAAATAAAAAGTAGCCTTTTCATAATTGAAAGCTACTTAAGATTGCATTTATTCTATTATATATTAAAAACCTAATTCAAGTTTTAAACCTTTTGTATCTGTTATCAACGGAGCACTGTTGTATTTATAGGATGATAAGTTCTTTTCAAGTCCATCGAGTACAATTTCAATGTTATCCAACCGCTCTGTCTGAGCAATGCACATGTCAGATCTAATTCCAGTCAGTGTGTCATGCAAATTGGCATCAACGACTTCCAGGTTATTAATCATATCCGTCAATATCCCTAAAATTTGTTTCTTTTCAATTCCTGATCTCATAAACAATCTCTCCTAACATTGATTAATTTTAAGGTCTGTCAGATGAAGTCCTGGCGGCACGAATTCGATTAGAGAAAAATTAAATTTATAAATCATCACGCTCTTATCTTTAATTCTCCCTTGCGACTTATCCTCCTTCACAGCTGACAAAACTAGAAGGAATTCGGCAAACAAAGTGCTTTTTTATCACAAGGATTACACCCTTCGACACCTATGGGCCGCATGAAAAAATCCCAAATGAACAAACTAATCTTGGGAGGTGTTTTTATGAATAAGAAGCAGAACAAAAAAGTGCAGAATCCAAATAATACACCTGAGAAAAAAGCAGGATATGGTGACAAAAAACTTGAAGGACCAAATCGTCCTGCTGAGTGATTAAACAAAAGCAAGGGGCTCCCTTGCTTTTTGTTTTGTTATTTTAAAATGTGGTAAATATATCCTTTAAATAAACTAGTGCATGAAGTTGTTTTTGCTTTTGGAGATACCATTTTGTCAAATGAATTGGATGTCTATGTTTTATCTCTTTCTCAAGCCATTCATGCTGAAACTTCCTCTCTTTATACCAGTCCCCTTGTTCATGGTAATGGTGGCTGATGATTGGGTAGGTGCACCTGAGATAAGGAGTGTCTCTTTTTTTATACACTGGAAAAAATTTTTCATAATCATGTCTTGAAGCGGTATGTTCTGTCCTCAGGGCGAATTCAAGAAATAAGGGATATTTACGCTGATCAAACAAAATCGATGCTAATCTTTTTCCCAGGTCAATCCTTTTATTTACGGATTTGAATCCATTAACACTTGCTCCATAGAGCTCCCCATCACAAGTAGGAAAAAGAACAGTGCTAAAATGGAAAAAATCTTCAAATGAGAACAACCAAGTGTTAAACACCCTCTTTTTAAATACATGGTGCTTGATCACTGGTTTATGGATTACATTTTGTTCATTAACGATCAATGCTATCATCATTCTTTTCTTGTCCCTTGTTTCCCAGAATCGATGCCATTCTTTCTCCATAAAAGCTGATACGTCAAGGAATTTTAACAAGTGAAACATTGGAGTGTTTTTTTTCGTCGAATAGGTGTATAAAAGGAGCTGTGAATAGGCATCACGGAAAATCAGCCAGTTTGCCCTTTCATATGTCAGGAATAAACGCTTCCTGATGGCGGGATCGATCATTCTCGGAAACCATTCTCCCTCAAGGTCGCACATATTATAGCCGCCGTTTCTTGATACCATGCTTGCCAGAAACGCCCAGGTCATTTCTGGAGTCTCTAAATAATATTGCAGATACGCATTTGTTCTGGATATATTATCTACATTATTTATTTCTGTCTCAATCTTGATTTTTTGAATGACTTCAGTTTCTTCATCTGGCAGCTGATAATATTGGGGATTTTGGGTTATTGACACACCTTTTCTCTTCCTTTACTTTGGGTTCTTTTTAGGGTGAATTTAAATGGGGCTTTTTATTCAACCATAAAGTCATCATATTTGGTATGATATAGAGTAGTTTGTGAGGTGGTCAGCTTGATTTTTAATTATCCAAACGGCAAAAGGTACAACCCAAAGCCAGAACAGGCCGTTCAGATTAAAAAAGAAAAAAACACAGCATACAGCAACCGTGGCATGACACTAGAGGAAGATTTAAACGAAACCAACTCTTATTATCTCGACAGAGCGATTGCAGTAATCCATAAAAAACCGACACCAGTTCAAATCGTAAATGTTGATTATCCCCGCAGGAGTGCAGCAGTCATAAAAGAGGCATACTTTAAACAGGCCTCCACTACTGACTATAATGGTGTCTACAAAGGAAGGTACATTGATTTTGAGGCGAAAGAGACTAAGTTCTCTACTTCTTTTCCATTAAAAAACTTTCATGAACACCAGATTGTCCATATGAAATCAGTTCTGGATCAGGGCGGCATTTGCTTTGTCATCCTTCGTTTCTCTACTGAAGAAGAGGTTTTCCTTCTGGAAGCAAGCCATTTGCTTACTTTTTGGGATAGAATGAAATCTGGAGGAAGAAAGTCGATTACAAAGGAAGAAGTCGAAGCTTTAGGCAATCAAATCCCACTCGGGCTCCACCCAAGGATTGACTATATTAAAGTTATAGATTATCTTTATAAACTTAGTTAGATTTTTTGTTAGTTATTATCGCATATGTTGTTGTTTTAAATTTAGGCTTCGGTCTCTTTTCGTAAAAGTCCCTATCAAAAAAAATAAATAACAGCAAAGTTATGAGAAGAGTTTTAATGTTAGAAAGGAAGGAACAAAATATGGCACAGAAACCGCAAACAAGAGAGGAGCGGCGAAAACAGCTGGCAGCCAAAAATAATAAACCCAAAGGCAATAAAAAACAAAAAGGAACCTTCAAAAAGATTTTCCTTGCGTTGATTACCCTTGGAATTATTGGCATGCTTACTGGGGTAGCTGTCTTTGCTTTTATGATACAGGATACTCCTAAACTTGATAAAGCTACGCTTAAAGATCCGATATCTTCAAAGATTTATGATAAAGATAATAATCTTGTCACAGAGGTCGGTTCAGAAAATAGAGACTATGTGGTCTACGAGGATATTCCCAAACTAGTGGAGAATGCATTCCTTGCCACAGAAGATGTCAGATTCTATAAGCATAATGGTATTGATGTCATCCGCTTGGGCGGAGCGGTAATTGCCAATATCACACATGGTTTTGGATCAGAGGGAGCTTCGACGATTACACAGCAGGTGGTAAAGAACTACTTCCTAGGTTTTGAAAAGACTATTTCAAGAAAAGCACAGGAAGCATGGCTTGCATACCAGCTTGAACAAAAGTATACGAAGCACCAAATTTTTGAGATGTATGTCAATAAAATCTTTATGTCTGAAGGCAGTCATGGTGTTTTAACTGCTTCAAGAATATATTTTGGCAAAGACTTGGATGAACTTGAGCTTCATGAGGCAGCAATGCTTGCGGGAATGCCTCAGAGCCCTAATAATTATAATCCATTCAAGCATCCCAAAGAAGCAGAGCACCGCAGAAATATTGTATTATCATTGATGCACCAGCATGGATTCATTTCCAAGGAAGAAATGGAAAAAGCTCAAAAAATACCGGTAGAATCCACACTAGTTAAGGAAGAAAATCGTAAAAAGAAAGATGAAAAACCATTTGACGCGTTTGTTGATATGGTCATAGATGAAGTTGAAGCTCAAGGCGATTTTGATATCTTTTCCGACGGATTAGAAATCTATACAACCCTTGACCCTAAAGCACAAACTCATGTAGAGAATATTTTAAGTACGAATGCTGCCGCAGAATTCCCAAATGATGAAATGCAGGCAAGCATTACTCTGCTCGACACGAAAACTGGAGAGATCAGGGCGATTGGCGGAGGCAGGAACCAAAAAGTTCAAAGGGGACTGAACTTCGCTACAGATATTAAAAGACAGCCAGGATCAACTATAAAGCCGATCCTGGACTACGGCCCGGCTATTGAGCATTTACGCTGGGGTACTTACCATATGCTCGAAGATAAGCCTATGACCTATTCAAATGGGGAGCCCATTGGAAACTGGAATGACAAGTATAACGGAATCATGACAATGAGATTGGCATTGGCAAAATCAATCAATATTCCAGCACTTCAGGCATTCCAGGCAGTTGGAGCTGAAAAAGCTCGGGAATTTGGTACTAACCTCGGCTTAACGCTAAATGATCCAATTTATGAATCTGCTTCAATCGGTGCGCATGAAATTTCACCTATCGAAATGGCGGGAGCATATGCAGCATTTGGCAACAATGGTTTCTTTACGAAGCCATATGCTGTCAAAAAAATTGTTCTTAGAGACAAAACAGAAATTGATATGACACCTGAAACTGAAGTTGTCATGAAGGATTATACAGCTTTCATGGTTACTGATATGCTTAAAACTGCAATTACAACTGGTACAGGTGCAACATATGCAAATATCCCAAGCCTTCATGTTGCTGGTAAAACCGGAACCACGAATTACACTGAAGATGATATAAACAAATGGGGCATCAGTTCTGGCGGTGTGCCAGACTCCTGGTTTGTAGGTTATACGACCAGATATACAGCATCTATATGGACTGGATATGAAAATAGAAAGACCGCATTATATGGTACTGAACAAAAAATATCACAAATGCTCTTTAAAGACTTAATGTCCTATGTTTCCCAGGATGTTGACACTCCAGATTTCACAGTTCCAAAAAGTGTAGAAAGAGTGAAAGTGGAAAAAGGCACTATGCCTGCCAAGCTTGCAAGCGAATATACACCAGAGGATCAAGTCCTTTATGAATGGGCAGTAAAAGGGAATGTTCCAAATGAAGTCTCCAAAAAGTTTGACAAAATAGAAACTCCTGGCAAACTGGAAGCGAAGTTTGATGAAAAGAAAAATGAAATTATCTTAAAATGGGATTTCAAGCAAAAGGACAAAAAAGATATTAGCTTTGTGGTTACTGCATCACTTGATGAAGGTCCTGAACAACAACTTACAACTACCTCCGAAACTGGATTAAAAATTGCAAATCCAGTTCCAGGTGGAATCTACTCATTCAAAGTAACTGCTGTCAGAGGTGACCAACAATCTGATCCAGCCGTAGTGACAATTGAAGTTCCAGAGCTTCCGACTGAACCAGAAGATGATGGTACTATCGACAACGGCAATGGCAATGGCAATGGCAACGGCAATGGCAATGGCAACGGTAATGGCAACGGTAATGGCAACGGTAATGGCAACGGTAATGGTAATGGTGACGGTACTGGAGATGGCACTGATACCGGAGATGGCACTGGTACCGGAGATGGCACTGGTACCGGAGATGGCACTGGTACCGGAGATGGTACTGGCGACGGTACTGGCGATGGCGGGGATGTTTCCATTCCTGGTTTTTAAGACCTAAGCGTTAAATAATTGGGCTCTGTTTTAGTTCAATGTTAATTTTTAGCACCTGTTGATTGGAGCGGAGGGCACTCGACTCCTGCGGGATCAGCGGCCAAGGTGAGACCAAGGTGAAATGATCCCTTGGATCATTTGCACCCCGCAGGAGCAAAGCGACGAGGAGGCTCACCTGACGCCCCTAGAAGAATTATGAAAAAGCCGGCAGTTGGGCTTTTTCATAATTCTTCCGCGGAAAGCGAGTGCCTGGAACGGAAATCAACAGACAAGTTTAACAGAGCCAATAATTAAAATAAACGTCCTGACTTAGTCAGGACGTTTATTTTTGATTTTATTTAAAGCCATATTCTTGGCAAACAGCTTTTCCTGTTCGGAATACAGCTCTGCTAATTGTACAAAAGAGTGATATAGACGCGGCTTTGTCTCAATGAAATTAAGCCTTTCCTCGACATTTACAGGCTTAACTAGATAATCATTGATTTTCCCATTAACCTTTTTACCGTTTGAAATAAATAGGTATTCATAGAAAAGCTCAATTGAGTCATTCATTATTGGCAATACCTTTTCGCCTTCTCTATTTTTAAAAATTCCTTCGAGTGCAAGCTTTGATTGCTTCCACCTCAGGATAATATTATGGCTGAGTTCCTCAATCTCTGCTAAAGGAAATTCTTTTTCCACTTAGTCTCTGCTCCTCATTCGCTTCTTGCCCTCTCTGCATACCAAAAGCAAAGGACACGTCTCACATTTTGGGTTTTGCGCTTTGCAATGGTATCGGCCGAAAAAAATCATTCGATGATGAGTGATAGACCATTCGTCTTCTGGGATCTTTTTCATCAAAGTTTTTTCAACTTCTAGGACAGAATCCTTCCAGCGGCAAAAAGCAAGTCGCTTGCTGACCCTTTCAACATGAGTATCCACTGCTATTGCTGGGACACCGAATGCAACAGAGACAACAACGTTAGCTGTTTTTCTTCCTACACCAGAGAGCTTTGTCAATTCATCTCGATCTGAGGGAACTACTCCACCGTACTCATCTATAAGCAGCCTGCAGAGATTTTGGATGTTCTTGGCTTTATTGCGATATAACCCTATTGATCTGATATCCTGCTGCAGTTCCTCTAGAGGGACACTCAGGAAATCCTCGGGTGTTTTATACTTTTCAAATAAACCTTTTGTTACTTTGTTAACCAATGCATCTGTACACTGTGCCGACAACGCTACCGCTATGACTAGTTCGAAGGGATTGGAATGAACCAGCTCACAATGGGCATCTGGAAACATTTTGCCCATCTCATCAAGGCAATATCTTATTTCTTGCTTATTTAACATTGACTTCACCCACGCTTTTAAAGTGATAATGGCTTAAACCTCATAGATTGAGAGCCAGCTAAATAATACTTATCAAACTTCTTTTTTATTAGGTCAATAAAGTTTACAAAAAGAGCCTGGATAAAAAAACGAGAGAATGAATTCTCTCGTAAAAGATTACTGTTCAAGCCAATTATAAAATGGAACAGGATTCGGAGAAACCTTTGGTTCTTCCTTCCCTATCTTTTGCAGGTTCTGGTGCTGCCTGAATTTTCTTCCATAACTTTTAGCTTGTTCAATTGTTTTTATTCCATTTTTCTTCCATTCGAAAAGAATTCGGTCTATGTACCGAAAATTCAGCTTGCCTGATATGACGGCTTCCCTTAAAGCAGCTTTAATGATAATCGGGTCATGATGGTCATCGTCCATCCACATCGCAAGAGTCTCACATTCAAATGGTGATAATGGCCTCCCAAACTCTTTTTCGAAACAAGTATATAAATCCGTTTCTTCCTGTCGGACAAGAAGCTCTTTTTCTTTCTTCCGTTTGAGCATGAATTGATCGAACAGCTTTTCCCAAAGTGGCTCCAGTGAGTATTTCTCATATCTGATCCCATCTGTAGAATCGCCATCGTTAATTGATATAAACCCTCTCTGAATCAGTGCTCGGAGCAAATCTGTACATTCGAAGGCTGATATCGTCATGCGGGCAGCAAGTTCCGTAGGAGTAGGAAATTCGTTTCCTTTTTCTGAAAAGTAGAATACATGAAGTAAAAGTGCTAATTCTTGTTCGTTTAATCTCATTTCTTTGTACTGTGTAAGCAGCACAGCAGGAATGGTAATATTCCCTTCCTTCAGCCAATCTAACATATCTGCTTTTTTCATTCCGGACACCTCTTTTCATAGTATAGCATGAACAAGCCCGGCTGGTAATAAAATAGAAAAAGATTAAAAAGGGAAATTAGTCGAAAAATAGCAAAAAAGTCGCTTTTAAACAAGGCTGTTGATTTTCGTTCCAGGTGCTTCGCTTTCCGCGGGGCTGGCGCTGAGCCCGCAGGAGTCTACGCACCTTCCACTACAATCAACAGGGTTTAAAAATCAACATTCAGCTTTAACAGAGCCAAAGAATAAAAGGCTAAATCCTCAAAAGTATGATGAGAGCTATCTAAAATCTTTTCACATTAATTACGATAGCATTGCAGACGATTAGTTTTCCCTTGTCAAAAAAACTTACCGGCTGGACAAGCTAAAGTATACCCAAAGACAGCTGCTTCAAATTAACTAAAAAATGACCCGCAAATATGCGGGCCATCCTGAATCCATGCTTATGGATATAAACGGTTCAATAAACGAGGGAACGGAATGGATTCACGAACGTGTTCTACCCCGCTGATCCAGGCAACTGTTCTTTCAAGTCCTAATCCGAATCCTGAATGTGGAACGGATCCAAATTGGCGAAGCTGCAAGTACCATTCATATGATTCAAGCGGCAAGCCATGCTCTTCCAGGCGCTGCTTCAACAGATCAAAGTCATGGATACGCTCAGAGCCACCGATGATTTCGCCATATCCTTCTGGCGCAATTAAGTCCGCACACAGGACTACATCTTCACGGTCAGGAGCAGGCTGCATGTAAAACGGTTTTAATGACGTTGGATAATGCGTGATGAAAACAGGCTTCTCATATGCTTCTGCAATTGCAGTTTCATGTGGAGCACCGAAATCATCTCCCCACTGGATATCATCAAATCCTTTTTCATGGAGGAATTTAATTGCATCATCGTAACTGATTCTTGGGAATGGAGCCTGGATCTTCTCCAGCTTGGAAACATCACGACCTAGCGTTTTCAGTTCGATCTGGCAGTTTTTCACAACAGATTGGACAATATAAGATACATAATTTTCCTGCACCTTTAAACTGTCCTCGAATTCATAAAACGCCATTTCTGGTTCAATCATCCAGAATTCAATGAGGTGACGGCGTGTTTTTGACTTTTCAGCACGGAAAGTCGGACCGAATGAAAATACCTTTCCAAGTGCCATCGCAGCAGCTTCCATGTAAAGCTGGCCGCTTTGGGATAAGAAAGCATCTTCTTCGAAATATTTAGTATGGAACAATTCTGTAGTTCCTTCAGGAGCACTCCCTGTTAAAATTGGAGGATCCACCTTTGAAAATCCTTGCTCATTGAAAAATTCATATGTTGCACGAATGATTTCATTACGGATTTTCATCACGGAATGCTGGCGTTTTGACCGCAGCCATAAATGGCGGTGATCCATTAGGAACTCAGTTCCGTGTTCTTTTGGTGTAATCGGATAATCAGTTGCCTGATGGATTACTTCAATTCCATTGACTTGCAATTCATAACCTAGAGCTGATCTTTCATCCTTTGTAACTGTTCCAGTTACATAAAGGGAGGACTCTTGAGTGATTGATTTCGCCAGCTGGAATACTTCTTCAGCTACCTCACTCTTCACCACGACTCCTTGAATAAAGCCTGTCCCGTCACGAAGCTGCAGGAAAGCAATTTTTCCGCTCGAACGCTTATTTGCAAGCCAAGCTCCAATTTTAACTTCTTTACCTTCATATTTATTGACTTCTGCGATTGTTGATTTATTCACTAATTGTTCCCTCCAAAACTAAACAAAGCTGGTAGTATGTATTGTTTTCATTATACATTTGCCCATAGGCTCAGGCAACACTCAAATAAGAAAAGCGCAAGC
>NZ_JBALSS010000021.1:91406-94005 GCF_036967045.1 Bacillus sp. JJ1609
CTGGAGCTGGACAATTCTCAAAGAGAATATTATACTTTCTTATTTTTTTTGAATACGGAGAATCGTTTAAGATTCTCCGTCTATTTGATTATGATCGTCCATTTACAAATTGATGAATCCTGCTAATGGCTTCCTCTAATTGATCTAGGGAAGTGGCATAGGAGAGACGCAGATTATCTGGTGCACCAAACCCGGAGCCAGGTACGACGGCAACATTTGCTTCTGTCAGTAATACTTCAGCAAACTCATCAACATCCTTGCAGCCGCTTAGGCGTGCTGCTTCTTTTGCATTAGGGAATAAATAAAATGCTCCCTGGGGCTTGACGCATGAGAACCCTGGAATATTGTTTAATTTAACATGAATGATTTCAAGTCTCTCTTCAAAAGCTGTTCTCATCATTTCTACAGCTTCCTGTGAACCAGAGTAAGCTGCTATCGATGCATACTGTGCAGGAGTTGTAGGATTTGATGTACTATGGCTTGCGAGGTCTGTCATAGCATTGATGATCTTGCTGTTCCCAGCTGCATAGCCAATTCTCCATCCTGTCATAGAATGGGATTTTGATACACCATTAATGATGATAGTTTGCTGCTTTAATTCTTCAGAAATCTCAGCAATAGAAACATGCTGGGTATTTCCATAGATTAATTTTTCATAAATTTCATCTGAAATAATTAAAATTCCATTTTCAAGGCAAACATCGCCAAGAGCTTTCAGTTCTTCCCTAGAGTATACCATTCCAGTTGGATTGCTTGGGGAATTGATGATTACAGCTCTAGTCCTACTGGAGATTTTCTCTTTAAGCTGTTCAGGCGTGATTTTAAAATAATTTTGTTCAAGCCCTTCGACATATACCGGGTTTCCTCCGGCAAGCTTGACTTGCTCTGGATAGCTTACCCAATATGGAATAGGAATGATTACTTCATCACCTTCGTTCAGCAGCACCTGGAATAATGTATATAGGCCATGTTTTGCGCCGTTAGTGACAATAATCTCATTGGGCTTATACTCTATCCCCTGGTCACGCTTAAGCTTTGATGCAATTTCCTTTTTCAATTCAGGAAGCCCGCCTGAAGGAGTATACTTTGTAAAACCTTCATTCATAGACTTCACTGCAGCATCGATAATGTGCTGTGGTGTATTAAAATCGGGTTCTCCTGCTCCGAGTCCAATCACATCTTTTCCCTGAGCTTTTAATTCTTTTGCTTTTGCGGTGATTGCCAATGTAGAAGAAGGAGTGAGTGCTCCCACTCTGCTGGCTAACTGGAATTCCATCCCTTTACCTCCCAAATATTTTTAAGAATTGCAGTTTTTCTGCATTCATTTTTACATTTTCTAATTTTAACGAAACACCCATTTTACTTATCTTCCGCTAAATGTGATCTCTTGGATTCAAACTGGCATTCAGAGTAATCGGAATGAACAGCAGCTGCAAAACTTGCAATAAAGGTTGTTATAGATTATCAATAGCCCTTAATTTTTCTCCAGTATCGAAGTCTACATAATAATAATTGATTGTATCGTTGTTATTTCGGTAGTATATCTCCCATGCTGGCCTGTCCGTCTTTTGAATCCTGGCCATGCCGAGCCTGACTTCTACAATTTCTTTGGGATTCTTTTCTTCATATAGTTTATTTAAAGCTTTTCTTTTCGTGATTCCATTTTTTGCATTTCTGGTCAGGACTTCACGATTTTTTTCATTGATCCAGACATAAACATCCTCCTGCTTGGAGTTTTTGCCTGTCATTACATAGTAGGTTTCTTCGCCGCTATAAAGGCTGAACTGACTGAAATCCTTCAGGTTTGTCTCCTCCGAGGCAATTTGTACAGCCTTTTCTTCCGCAGCATTTACCGGTTCGGTGGCATTTAAATATACATTAATCAGAATTCCCGCAATGACGACAATCGTGAGAATACTAAATAAAATCCATTTTTTCACAAATAACCCCTTCTTTTATGCAAGCTCTTTTGATAAGGATTGAGCACAAATTATCATATAAGTGCCTGGAATCTTTCTGTGCTCCAACCCTTTATGTACGATAAATTGTAAATACTGCTTTTTCTTTGTCTTCCTGGTCCAGTGCAAGCCCAAACATAAGATCATCATGCTTTAAGGTTCTGTTCAGGGCATCCACAATTTTATATAAATCAGGACTTTGCTGGATTTTTACAGTCGTTAATACTTCGATTTTGCTTTCCATCCTGGAATTCCTCCTTTTGAAACAACAATTTTTGTCATTAATATATTTTTGTATAGTAGGCAACACTAGAATCAACAATTCTCATTATAATTCTCATTATATCAGGAGTATAGCATCACTGGTAAGAGTATAACTACCCCTACAAATACATTTCTAGTCCACACACATGAATGACTGCGCATGCGCAGTCAGACTGTAGACAAACTCGGAAAACAAGGTTGACTGCAACCCTTTTTAATTTTGTTTATCAATAAAACTAGTCTGTTGATTTCCGTTCCAGGCGCTTCGCTTTCCGCGGGGCTGGCGCTGAGCCTCCTCGTCGCTTCGCTCCTGCGGGGTCTCACCTGTCCAGCTGAGCCCGCAGGACATTGAATAGCTCCCTCGAATCTGCCCACGC
>NZ_JBALSS010000022.1:0-3393 GCF_036967045.1 Bacillus sp. JJ1609
GACCCCCAATGCGGTAGTGTACTAAAGTATTACCACTTATTCTCCGCCAACGTATTCTATCGTGTATGTGTCGTTGGCTGTCATGACGAGCATCTTCAGAACGTCGTCTTTATTGTTAGTGCTATTGACATAGTAGTTATTCAGCCTGTTGAGCAGGATGGAGTAGGCTTGTTCTGGTGTTTTCTTCAGGATGTAATCGCTGTATTCGCTGTCCCAATAGCTGATCGAGAACATGATGATTTCTTTCTTTTCGGCAGAAGTCATTTGCTGCCACATGAATCCATCGAGGTAAGCTAACGATTCGTAATGGTAACTCATGTACAATCCTTGAAGATAGTAGCTAATCTCATATTCCACAACTTCGCCATCATCATAGGTCACTTCGATTGTTTCATCGTCAATCAAAGTAACGTCAACCGCTTCTTCCACCATCTCAAGGATGATGCGGTTCAGAGCGCGTTCAAAGTATAAATTCTCTTGCATCTTGAAGCGGTAAGTCAATTTAGCGAACGCTTCTCGTGTTGTTGGGTCCTGAGGGAAATAGTACTCCCCATTTCCTTCTATAAAACCAATGTCATACAAAAAGGCTACATGCGGCTGTGCCCAGCTCGAAACCTTATCAAAATCAGAAAAGCCTGGGTCGTATTCCAATAGCCCCACGTATTCCTCAAGTCCCATTGCCCTCACGAACATGACCGCCATTTCCTGGCGAGTAATCAACGCGTTTGAGCCGAATAAAGTCTTCGATTTCCCGTATGTAATATCCGCTTTTAAAAGCGCCCCTACAAATGGTCTTGACCAGTCAGCCAAATCCGTAAATTGTGCAGCTGCTTTGGCATCCAAAGGAAGCTCCATAGCCAGGGCCAGCATTTTGGCAAATTGGGCGCGGGTCAATTTTTCTTTTGGTCGGAAGGTTCCATCAGCATATCCCGAAATCACATTGTTTTTCGCAAGCTCTTCTATGTAAAACTTCATTGGCGACGAATCTATATCTTTAAACGTCGTAGAAGCTGAAGCAAAAGAACCTAGCGAACTGAACAACACGGTAAAAGTAAGCAAGAATGCAAACACTTTCTTCATTCATTTTCCCCCTCATTCTAGTAATCAGCTAAATTTTACAGATAATTTAGAGATAAATATATTGGTAATTTAAGGTTTTTTACAACCTAAGAAACTGGTAAAAATCAGGGTTATTATGTAAAAATAACTAGTTCTATCCTTCTTTCGTCATTCGACAAAATTTGTTTAATGTGGTAAAAATATTTTGGTAGATACAGATAATGGTAGATTACATATAGGGGGAAAAAAGTTGAAATTTGCAAAGAAGGTAGTTGTTACATTAGCCATAAGTCTTCTGGTCCTTCAGTCAGTTGCGGTACAGGCGGGATTTGCGAGTACATATGAGCAATTTCCAGTGTCATCCGGTGTTAATTACAAAGAAAACCGGGAAGTAATCAATAGCTATGACCAATCAATCAAAGTGCTAGAGGTTAATCTTCAGGATCCTTATACAAGGCTGGATCTTTCCGTTCCTGAAATAGGGAAAATTTCCGGAACGACTGCCCAGGCAAAAGCTGTCCATCGTGCAGGCAATAGAGTAGTAGGGGCTATTAATGGGTCTTTTTTCGACACAAATACAAAGCTTCCTATGTATTTAATTGCTAAAAATGATATTTTAGTAAACTCAGGAATCATTGCTTCCGGGCGTGACCAGTATGTAAATGAACCGATTGCATTCGGAATTGATGCGAATGGCAAGGCACAAATCGAGTATTTCGACCTTGACCTCGCCGCTGAACATAATGGAACTGTAACTGATATTACGAGCATGAATAAAATCAGGAACAATGACAATTTAATTTTATTTACTCCTGACTATATGGATGGCTATACTAATACGAACCAATACGGCTATGAGGTTATTTTTACAGGAGCATCGAAAAATAAGAATTTGGCTTTCGGCGACGTGATTACTGGTACGGTAAGCGCGATCCGACCATATGGAACGACAACGAATTCGCAAATTCCTGCCGATGGCTTCGTCCTGTCTGCCCATGGCACTCCTATGGAATTCTTAAAGAATATGAAAATTGGAGAACAGGTTCAAATCTCCATTAATATTGATGATAAGTGGAAGGGATCTAAATACATACTTGCGAGCGGTCCACGTCTAGTCGATAATGGTGCAGTTTCGTTGAGCATCGATCCTAACAGTTCACGCGCTAGAGAACGTGCACCGCGTACAGCGATTGCCGTTGACCGTACAATGACGAAGGTTTTCATGGTCACGGTGGATGGCAGGGCAGAAGGATATAGCAAGGGTATGAACCTAACTGAATTTGCGCAATATCTTGTGAAACTTGGAGCCTATAAAGCACTTAATCTTGATGGCGGTGGTTCCACGACAATGCTAGCGCGCAAGTACGGCAATGACATGGCCTCTCTGATCAACAAGCCATCTGATGGATGGGAAAGGCCAGTCTCCACAACGCTGCAGGCGATCAGCACCGCGCCTCTAGGTCAGGAATCGAGCTTTGGCGTTAGCCTGTCAGGCTCTTCTGTTACTGTAGGTTCAACCATATCCGTTTCGTTAAAATATGTGCTGGACCAATTTTACAATCCACTGGCAAAGGACCCTGCAAAATTAAAGCTTTCGAGCACAATGGGATCCTTTGAAGGCACTACTTTAAAAACAACTAAAGTTGGCGATGGCGTCATTACTGCGACATATGGCAGTTTGACAAAACAGATTCCAATCACTGTGAAAAATGAAGATTCACCGTTTACTGATATTCCAAGTACGAATAAGTATTTCTCCATCATCAAGTATTTATATGATCGTGAAGTTATTGCAGGCTACGCCGATGGGACATACAGGCCTGCGAATACATTGAAGCGTATCGATGCAGCTCTTTTGCTCGTCCGTTCGTTAAACTTGGATACTGCAAACATCCAGGATGTAAACTTTATTGATATTCCGAAGACATACCGTTTCTATAAAGAAGTCGCGGCAATCACAAATGCAGGAATCATCTCCGGTAAGCAAAACGGAACTTTGTTTGACCCGAACGCACCACTGACAAGGGCAGAAATGGCCGTCATCCTGCAAAAAGGTTTCAAACTGCAAGGCTCAGCAGAAACACCATTTACTGATGTTCCTGAGCAAAGCTTTGCCTACAATGCGATATCAAGCCTGTACGCAAACAAAATCACAGAAGGGTACGGCACACTATACAAACCAGCCGACACCGTCACCCGTATCCAATACGCACTATTCCTGTACAGAGCACTGCAAATTCAGCAATAAAAAACGGGAAATTGAAGAAAGAAATAAAAGAAAAATAAGATTTAAAAAATAAGATTGAAATAAAAGAAAGGGGCCAGCACCAAAGT
>NZ_JBALSS010000023.1:0-1602 GCF_036967045.1 Bacillus sp. JJ1609
TTATGAGCTAACTCATAACTCTTTTTTGGAGAGTTTGATCCTGGCTCAGGACGAACGCTGGCGGCGTGCCTAATACATGCAAGTCGAGCGGATCTTCATTAGCTTGCTTTTGAAGATCAGCGGCGGACGGGTGAGTAACACGTGGGCAACCTGCCTGTAAGACTGGGATAACTTCGGGAAACCGGAGCTAATACCGGATAATCCTTTTCCTCTCATGAGGAAAAGCTGAAAGACGGTTTCGGCTGTCACTTACAGATGGGCCCGCGGCGCATTAGCTAGTTGGTGAGGTAACGGCTCACCAAGGCGACGATGCGTAGCCGACCTGAGAGGGTGATCGGCCACACTGGGACTGAGACACGGCCCAGACTCCTACGGGAGGCAGCAGTAGGGAATCTTCCGCAATGGACGAAAGTCTGACGGAGCAACGCCGCGTGAGCGATGAAGGCCTTCGGGTCGTAAAGCTCTGTTGTCAGGGAAGAACAAGTATCGGAGTAACTGCCGGTACCTTGACGGTACCTGACCAGAAAGCCACGGCTAACTACGTGCCAGCAGCCGCGGTAATACGTAGGTGGCAAGCGTTGTCCGGAATTATTGGGCGTAAAGCGCGCGCAGGCGGTTCCTTAAGTCTGATGTGAAAGCCCCCGGCTCAACCGGGGAGGGTCATTGGAAACTGGGGAACTTGAGTGCAGAAGAGGAGAGCGGAATTCCACGTGTAGCGGTGAAATGCGTAGAGATGTGGAGGAACACCAGTGGCGAAGGCGGCTCTCTGGTCTGTAACTGACGCTGAGGCGCGAAAGCGTGGGGAGCGAACAGGATTAGATACCCTGGTAGTCCACGCCGTAAACGATGAGTGCTAAGTGTTAGAGGGTTTCCGCCCTTTAGTGCTGCAGCAAACGCATTAAGCACTCCGCCTGGGGAGTACGGCCGCAAGGCTGAAACTCAAAGGAATTGACGGGGGCCCGCACAAGCGGTGGAGCATGTGGTTTAATTCGAAGCAACGCGAAGAACCTTACCAGGTCTTGACATCCTCTGACAACCCTAGAGATAGGGCGTTCCCCTTCGGGGGACAGAGTGACAGGTGGTGCATGGTTGTCGTCAGCTCGTGTCGTGAGATGTTGGGTTAAGTCCCGCAACGAGCGCAACCCTTGATCTTAGTTGCCAGCATTAAGTTGGGCACTCTAAGGTGACTGCCGGTGACAAACCGGAGGAAGGTGGGGATGACGTCAAATCATCATGCCCCTTATGACCTGGGCTACACACGTGCTACAATGGATGGAACAAAGGGCAGCGAAGCCGCGAGGTGAAGCCAATCCCATAAAACCATTCTCAGTTCGGATTGCAGGCTGCAACTCGCCTGCATGAAGCCGGAATCGCTAGTAATCGCGGATCAGCATGCCGCGGTGAATACGTTCCCGGGCCTTGTACACACCGCCCGTCACACCACGAGAGTTTGTAACACCCGAAGTCGGTGGGGTAACCTTTTGGAGCCAGCCGCCTAAGGTGGGACAGATGATTGGGGTGAAGTCGTAACAAGGTAGCCGTATCGGAAGGTGCGGCTGGATCACCTCCTTTCTAAGGATATTGCCGTAAAGGCAATCGGAA
>NZ_JBALSS010000023.1:1711-4760 GCF_036967045.1 Bacillus sp. JJ1609
TGATCGCCATTTTAGTTTTTCTCTCTATTTAATAGAGAATCAACCACGACAATTTATTGTCAAACGGTTAAGTTAGAAAGGGCGCACGGTGGATGCCTTGGCACTAGGAGCCGATGAAGGACGGGACTAACACCGATATGCTTCGGGGAGCTGTAAGTAAGCTTTGATCCGGAGATTTCCGAATGGGGAAACCCACTGTTCGTAATGGAACAGTATCTTTACCTGAATACATAGGGTATTGAAGGCAGACCCGGGGAACTGAAACATCTAAGTACCCGGAGGAAGAGAAAGCAAACGCGATTCCCTGAGTAGCGGCGAGCGAAACGGGACATAGCCCAAACCAAGAGGCTTGCCTCTTGGGGTTGTAGGACACTCTACATGGAGTTACAAAGGAACGGGGTAGATGAAGTGGTCTGGAAAGGCCCGTCAGAGAAGGTAAAAACCCTGTAGTTGAAACTTCGTTCCCTCCTGAGTGGATCCTGAGTACGGCGGGACACGAGAAATCCCGTCGGAAGCTGGGAGGACCATCTCCCAAGGCTAAATACTCCCTAGTGACCGATAGTGAACCAGTACCGTGAGGGAAAGGTGAAAAGCACCCCGGAAGGGGAGTGAAATAGATCCTGAAACCGTGTGCCTACAAGTAGTCAGAGCCCGTTAATGGGTGATGGCGTGCCTTTTGTAGAATGAACCGGCGAGTTACGATTACATGCAAGGTTAAGTTGAGAAGACGGAGCCGCAGCGAAAGCGAGTCTGAATAGGGCGAATGAGTATGTGGTCGTAGACCCGAAACCAGGTGATCTACCCATGTCCAGGGTGAAGGTTGGGTAACACCAACTGGAGGCCCGAACCCACGCACGTTGAAAAGTGCGGGGATGAGGTGTGGGTAGCGGAGAAATTCCAATCGAACTTGGAGATAGCTGGTTCTCTCCGAAATAGCTTTAGGGCTAGCCTCACGTTGTAAGAGTCTTGGAGGTAGAGCACTGTTTGGACTAGGGGCCCTCATCGGGTTACCGAATTCAGACAAACTCCGAATGCCAAAGACTTATCCGTGGGAGTCAGACTGCGAGTGATAAGATCCGTAGTCAAAAGGGAAACAGCCCAGACCACCAGCTAAGGTCCCAAAGTATACGTTAAGTGGAAAAGGATGTGGAGTTGCTTAGACAACCAGGATGTTGGCTTAGAAGCAGCCACCATTTAAAGAGTGCGTAATAGCTCACTGGTCGAGTGACTCTGCGCCGAAAATGTACCGGGGCTAAACGTATCACCGAAGCTGTGGATTGACATCTCTGATGTCAGTGGTAGGAGAGCGTTCTAAGGGCGTTGAAGCTAGACCGTAAGGACTGGTGGAGCGCTTAGAAGTGAGAATGCCGGTATGAGTAGCGAAAGATGGGTGAGAATCCCATCCACCGAATGCCTAAGGTTTCCTGAGGAAGGCTCGTCCTCTCAGGGTTAGTCGGGACCTAAGCCGAGGCCGAAAGGCGTAGGCGATGGACAACAGGTTGATATTCCTGTACCACCTCTTTATCGTTTGAGCAATGGGGGGACGCAGTAGGATAGGGTAAGCGCGCTGTTGGATATGCGCGTCTAAGCAGTAAGGCTGCAAGTGAGGCAAATCCCGCTTGCGTGAAGGCTGAGCTGTGACAGCGAGGGAAATATAGTACCGAAGTTCCTGATTTCACACTGCCAAGAAAAGCCTCTAGCGAGATAAAAGGTGCCCGTACCGCAAACCGACACAGGTAGGCGAGGAGAGAATCCTAAGGTGAGCGAGAGAACTCTCGTTAAGGAACTCGGCAAAATGACCCCGTAACTTCGGGAGAAGGGGTGCTCATTTGGGTGAATAGCCTAGATGAGCCGCAGTGAATAGGCCCAGGCGACTGTTTAGCAAAAACACAGGTCTCTGCGAAGCCGCAAGGCGAAGTATAGGGGCTGACGCCTGCCCGGTGCTGGAAGGTTAAGAGGAGGGGTTAGCGCAAGCGAAGCTCTGAATCGAAGCCCCAGTAAACGGCGGCCGTAACTATAACGGTCCTAAGGTAGCGAAATTCCTTGTCGGGTAAGTTCCGACCCGCACGAAAGGCGTAACGATCTGGGCACTGTCTCAACGAGAGACTCGGTGAAATTATAGTACCTGTGAAGATGCAGGTTACCCGCGACAGGACGGAAAGACCCCGTGGAGCTTTACTGTAGCCTGATATTGAATTTTGGTACAGCTTGTACAGGATAGGTAGGAGCCTGAGAAACCGGAGCGCCAGCTTCGGTGGAGGCGTCGGTGGGATACTACCCTGGCTGTATTGAAATTCTAACCCACGCCCCTGATCGGGGCGGGAGACAGTGTCAGGTGGGCAGTTTGACTGGGGCGGTCGCCTCCTAAAGAGTAACGGAGGCGCCCAAAGGTTCCCTCAGAATGGTTGGAAATCATTCGCAGAGTGTAAAGGCACAAGGGAGCTTGACTGCGAGACCTACAAGTCGAGCAGGGACGAAAGTCGGGCTTAGTGATCCGGTGGTTCCGCATGGAAGGGCCATCGCTCAACGGATAAAAGCTACCCCGGGGATAACAGGCTTATCTCCCCCAAGAGTCCACATCGACGGGGAGGTTTGGCACCTCGATGTCGGCTCATCGCATCCTGGGGCTGTAGTCGGTCCCAAGGGTTGGGCTGTTCGCCCATTAAAGCGGTACGCGAGCTGGGTTCAGAACGTCGTGAGACAGTTCGGTCCCTATCCGTCGTGGGCGCAGGAAATTTGAGAGGAGCTGTCCTTAGTACGAGAGGACCGGGATGGACGCACCGCTGGTGTACCAGTTGTCTTGCCAAAGGCATCGCTGGGTAGCTATGTGCGGACGGGATAAGTGCTGAAAGCATCTAAGCATGAAGCCCCCCTCAAGATGAGATTTCCCATAGCGCAAGCTAGTAAGAACCCTGAAAGATGATCAGGTTGATAGGTCAGAGGTGGAAGCGCGGTGACGTGTGGAGCTGACTGATACTAATCGTTCGAGGACTTAACCTATTTAGAGATTACTCGTTCTTCTAAATTCTTCTTACACATTATCTAGTTT